>SIAL01000038.1 GCA_009691815.1 Gemmataceae bacterium
TGAAGGTGGTTCAACAAAAGGTCCCACGCTTCTCTTTCGCGGGGGCCTCCCGTTTTTTGGACAAGAACTTCCAATGGGCCAATTGCTTTTTGAATGACTGTTTTATCAAGGATTGCCACGCGGCTATTAAGGATGGCCAACTCCATAACGGCGAACTGAGCACGGTTCCAGCCCCCAAAAGGGCGGAGGGTATGCGTTGCCACCACCCGGCATTTAATCCTTGCCCGTTCTTGGGTTGTGTCTAATTGTTCGACCTCAAATTCAAACACCTGACAAGCCCCTGAAAGGACCCAGCCGCGAATGGTCGAAGCGGACACGACCTCAATTTTTTCGCCTTGCCCCACTGCCGCTTGGGCCAAAAGGAGGGAATCATCCAATAGGTGAAAGACGCCAAAACCATTTCGCATGAGGTTCGTTAGGGTTTTTGAACCTTTAAACGGTTTAAGGAGAAACCCTTGGTCCAATTGGGTGGCACATTCCGGGCCCATGGGCGCCAAATGGGCTCCACCCAAATCATCGAGAGACGACACAATACCTTCTAGAATCAAGGGAGTAATCCATCGGGTGCTGGTGACATTCCTTCCAAGGTCGTTATAGTGGTCCCTTGGCGGTCTTTGTCGAGGGATGCGAATGGTTGAGAATGTTCCAGTAAGGCGGATTGTCCACGGGGGGCTTACGATAGAGGGGTATAGCCGTGCCGCCGTACAAAGTTATTGGCGCATTCCGGAATTGAAAATTGGCTTTGATTTGGGCGCCCACCCTTGGGATTTCATGGGGACCCCGAACTGGTTTATCACCCATATGCATTTGGACCATTTCGCCGCCCTTCCGGTCTATGTTGCCCGAAGGCGAATGATGAAAATGGAACCGCCCATCATTCACCTTCCCGCTTACGCTATGGAGGATGTTCGACGGATCCTTCACCTTTTCCAGAAACTGGATCGAGGCAGGATGAATTATGAATTGGTCGGTGTGGAACCGGGAATGGAATTTTCCGTCTCCAAAGAGCTGGTGGTAACCACCTTTGCCACCACCCACACCATCCCCTCCATGGGCTATATTATTTGGGATCGACGCCATAAATTGAAGGAAGAGTTTGTCGGTTTTCCCGGCATAAAAATTCGAGACATTCGGCTTTCAGGGGTCGAGGTTACCCGCGAAATTCGCACCCCCCTGGTGGCATACACGGGCGATACCAGCCCGGCCGGGTTGGATGCTTGCGAGGATGCTTTTCGGGCCAAAATCCTCATAACCGAAATGAGCTTCATTCGCAAAAAACACACCAAAGATAAAATCCATAAATTCGGCCATATGCACCTAGACGACTTTATCGAACGAGCCGATCGTTTCCAAAATGAACTGATCATTTGCGCCCATGCCAGTACCCGTTACCACAATGACGAAATCGCCCGGACCGTGGAAAAGCGCCTTCCGGAAATCCTCAAAAATCGCCTGCAACTTTGGCTGTAATTGGCCTTAAAACCTAAGTTTTGGAACTTGCTGAACAGGCCAAATCAACCTTTGATGGACCCGATGGCTGGTTGTGGCGAAACTTTGCCCCATAATAACCCAAGGAACTTAAGCGAACAATGGGGTCGTCCCCAATGCATTTGCGAAACCCGTTTTTTTACGATCCCGAGGTATTGGCAAGATGTCTGAGACGATGGAATTCAAGGCCGAACTAAAGCAACTTCTCCACCTGATTACCCACTCCCTTTATTCGGATCGCGAGATTTTCCTTCGCGAGTTGATTTCAAACGCCAGTGATGCCATCAACAAGGCAAAATTCGACTCTCTTGAAAAAGACCACCTGCTGCAAAACGACAAGGATTGGCGGATCACCATCCGGGTGGACAAAGATCTCAACACCCTGACAGTGACGGACAACGGGGTGGGAATGAACCAAGAAGAGGTCATTCAAAACCTTGGAACAATTGCCCACTCGGGCACCAAAGCCTTTTTGGAACGCTCTAAAGAAGCCATGGCGTCCAATCGGCCCGACCTCATCGGTCAATTTGGGGTCGGGTTTTATTCGTCCTTCATGGTGGCGGACAAAGTAACGGTTATCACCCGGCAAATCGGCTCCGATATGGCCGATGCGGTTTCGTGGACCTCGGACGGCCAAGGAACCTACTCTCTCGAAAAAACCACCCGGTCTCGCCGGGGAACGGATGTGATTCTCCACCTCAAAGAGGATGCCCGAGAAAATTTTCTTGAACCCTACACCATTCAAAATCTGGTGCGCAAGTTTTCGGACTTTTTGGAAAACCCAGTATTCCTTGAAAATCAGGTTACCGAAAACGACGAAAACGACGAAACCAAACCGGTTACCGAAAACGGCGAAACCAAACCGGTTACCGAAAACGGCGAAACCAAATGGGAATCCAAACAGATCAACAGTTCGAAGGCGATCTGGTTGCGTTCAAAATCGGAAGTTACCCAAGACGAATACACCGAGTTTTACAAACAGGTGGGTAATGATTTTGAACCTCCAGCCAAGGTTATCCACTATTCGGGTGAGGGCATTGCGGAGTTCAAGGTGTTGTTGTTCATCCCCAAACAGCAGCCCTATGATTTTGAGTTTTACAATCCCAAATTTGGCCCCAAGCTTTATGTTCAACGGGTCCTCATTCAGGATCATTGCTCGGACCTAATCCCGCCTTATCTCCGATTTGTCAAAGGGGTGGTCGATTGTCCCGACTTACCCCTCAATGTTTCCCGGGAAATCCTCCAGGACAATGTGACCATCCAAAAAATCAAAAAGGATATTACCAAGGAGATTCTCAAGTCCCTAAAGGATCTCAAAGCTTCGGAACCTGAGGTCTACCAGAAGTTTTTCAAAGCGTTAGGTCAAGTCCTAAAAGAGGGATTGCGGATCGACTTTGAACACAAAGAAAAGATCATGGACCTTATGCTTTTTGAAAGCCTGTTGGGGGAGGCGGATAAACCATCAGATTTTGCGGATTATGTGGCAAAAATGTCCTTGGAGCAAAAAGACATTTTTCACCTTGGCGCCGAAAATCGCCAGGTGGCACTCGCCAGCCCCGTGTTGGAGGCCTTTCGAAAACGCTCCATCAATGTCCTCTTTTTGACCGACCCGGTGGACCAATTCATCCTTCCTTACATGAACGAATACAGAGGAAGAAAACTGGTCGCGGCGGACCAAGGCACCATCCCCGGGTTGGAATCGGTGAGCAAAGAAGCTGAGGCTTCGTTTGCCGACTTTTTGGGAAAATGGAAGGATTGGGTCCCCGGTTTGGGAGGTGCCCGCCTGAGTACCCGGCTCGAAGAGAGCCCGGCATGCCTTGTTTCCGAAGATGGCCAGTCTTCGGCCCACATGGAGCGATTGCTCAAACGAATGGGCCGATCCGAGGGTATGCCCGTACCGGTGCGGACCATTGAATTGAATCCTAAGCATCCGTTTGTCAACGCCATGAATACTCTTTACAAATCCGACCCGAATTCTCCTAAACTTGTCGACTCCGCCAATGTTTTGGCCGATTTGGCCACCATCGGCGAGGGTGGACGGATCGAAAACCCACTCTTACTGGTTCAACGGGTGGTCACCATGATGGAGGCTGGGCTCAAGTCGTGATCCCTGATCACACCGCTCCCAAGCTTCCGCATACCCTGTTTTTAGCCCGCCATGCCCAATCGGCTGATCCGACCGTTTTCCACGGATTCGAGTCGGATATCCACCTTGGGGACTTAGGACTTGCTCAGGCCCTGGCCTTTGCAAATCGCCCGGACTTGGCCGAAGTGGACCTGTTGGTCAGTTCCGGCCAACGGCGATCCCTTCAAACCCTTGAGCCCTTGGCAAAAAAACGAGGGCTTGAAATTCACCTGATTGCAGGGTTTCACGAAAGGCGGGTCGGCGTACTTCAAGGTACCCCCGTTTCCTGTTCCGCCAGCCTTTTTTCCCTCACAAGGCGTGAATGGGCCTTGGGGAACAAAGACCACACCACCGAGGGTGCCGAGTCGTATTCCCAAGTTCGAAATAGGGTTTTGGGGGCGATGACCCAACTTCTGGACCTTTGCCATCATTTGGGAGCCAGAAAACCCTTGGTGGTATCCCATGGATTGACTCTGAAAATCCTGCTGGTAGAGCGGTTGTTTGGGGGAGATGCCTCTCGTTGGGACGAACTTGGCCCCATTGAAAACACCTCTCTTTGGGCCATTGACCATCCGCGCCAATCGTTTTGGAAGCCGAAGGTCCACGGTTGTGTGAACCATTTGGACATAACATCTTTGGTTTAGATTTCCCAATGGATCAAGAAATCAACCATTTGATCGAGGCTTGGTTGACACACTTGGCCAACCGCTAGCATTCCTTAAGATTGTCCCGGAATACTTTTTTGGAAAAAAAGGTAGCTGAATCTTTTTGCAGTTGGGTTTTTGTATTGGATGGTTTTGCAATGAATGAAGCGAACGGGAAAAAAAGATTGGGTATCGTGGTAGGCGGCGGTCCCGCCCCTGGCATCAATGGAGTCATCAGCGCGGTTACCCTTGAAGCGATCAACCAAGGGTGGGAGGCTATCGGGTTTTTGGAAGGATTTCGTCACCTCGTAAAGGGAAGCACCACACAAAACCGCATCATGACGGTCGAGGAGGCCGAATCCGTCGCCCTCAAGGGGGGTTCTTGCCTCAGTACGGCACGGGTCAACCCGGCCAAATCCCCCGAGGATATGGCTTGCGTTTTGGCGGCGTTCAAAACCCTTGGCATTGATTACTTGGTGACCATTGGCGGAGATGACACGGCGTTTTCAGGTTCACGGGTTTATAAAGAGGCCAAGGGGACCATCCGGGTGGCCCATGTGCCAAAAACGATTGATAACGACCTTCCCCTGCCCCCTTCTGTTCCCACATTTGGCTATGAAACCGCCCGCCAAATTGGTGCGAACATTGTGAAAGTTCTTGCCGAAGATGCCCGTACCTCCCGGCGTTGGTTCATTGTCGTCTCTATGGGCCGCGCCGCGGGGCATCTGGCGCTTGGCATCGGAAAAGCGGCTACTTCTGAGATTTCTATTATCCCTGAAGAGTTTCGCGGCAAAGAGGTCAGCCTCGACCTGATTTGTGACATCATTGTAGGTAGCGTTCTTAAAAACCTTGCAAAGGGAAGGAACTATGGCGTTGCCGTCCTCGCCGAGGGACTTGTCGAATCGATCGGCGAAAAAGGCTTGTTGGCCATGGGCGAATCCGAATTAGGAAAATATGGCACCATCGTTCATGATGAACATGGGCACCTCCGGATCGCCGAGATTGATTTTGGCCGGATGATCACCGATCAAGTCTCCAAACGGCTCAAGGCCCAAGGAATCTCGCTAACCTGTACGGAAAAGACAATTGGGTATGAGCTTCGTTGCGCGGATCCCATTGCCTTCGATGTCGAATACACCCGTGATATGGGGTATGCAGCGGTCCAATTCCTTATCAGCGAAGAATCAAAGAAATATGGCGCCATAATATGCTTGGCAAACGGAAAATCCCAAGCGCTTGAATTCGAAAAAATGATAGTCCCCGAAACGGGCCGCCTTCAAAATCGCCGAGTCGATATCGATAGCGAGGCTTTTCATGTGGCAACTCGGTTTATGACTCGCCTCACCAAGGCGGATATGGAATGCGAGGCAACGGTTGCCAAACTCGCCAGCCTTATCAAGTTAACCCCTACGGAATTCAAAGCTCGCTTTGACCCTGTTGTTTCGCTTTGATTTCAAAGGAACAACATTCCCCCATGGATTAAGAATTCATTGTCCTCTGGAGGCCGATCCTTTTCTTGAATCCATGGCGATTGGGGCATCGTCAGGAAGCGGTCGCCCCGCCACAACCATGTCTTTTTCATGTAAATAATCTCGTAATGCCCGGTAAATGGCAAAACTGTCCGGGTAAACGCAAAAACTGATGGCGGTTTGGTTGCTTTCTAGGCGGTCGATGATGGCCCGAAAACGAGACCCCGCTTTCAGGGCATCGTCTATATTTTCACCACGGTTGGGATCGATGGGAATCAATTCCCACGCCATGAGTCCATATCGAAAACTGCCCAAATCATCGGGCCTTCCACCACCTACCTCCTCCAAGGGATTTTTTTCTCTTTCAATGGTGTAACGCAACCGAAATGGTCCGGCAGGTTTAGTAGTGTCCTCGATTTTCCATTGATTCCTTAAAAGATCGCCCTTGTCTTTCATGCCCCTTTGGATTTCATCGACCATCACTCCCAAATCCACCCCGGTTACCCTACCCTTGCGGCACTCAAAAATCAGCTCCTCGGATTGAAGCGCTTGGCTTATCGGTGTTTTCCAGGTGTGAACCTTTTTCACGGTTGGCACCTTCTTGAAGGCTTCGATCTTTTCGGCAATCTCCTTTGCCTCTTTTTCCAATTGCAAACGATTCGCCGCAAAAAGAGGCTCGTCCACAACTCTTATAACCGCGGCTTGTTTATCCCGTTCGTGGGCCACAACCGCCAACTGGGCATCCACTTTGGCTTCATTCTTTTTTTGTTCCTCGGTTTCCCGGTCCAACAATTTCGATTTGTCCAGAATCCCGGCAAGCTGTAATTCGAGGAGCGCGACCTGTTTTTGTAAGGTATCGCTTTTGGTTTGAGCCTTTTTAGATTCCTCACCATAGTTATTGAATTGGACGACATGTTGGATTTCCGGAAGATCAGGAAGATCGGCAAGCACCGGCAAACCCTTATAGGATTTGGCACCCACCCAAGCGACTAGGATCAGTCTCAAGATAATACCAACGACATTCGCCACCAAGTCCAAAAAAGAATCAAAGCTAAATTGAATCTGGCTTACAGGGCGTCTTCGTCTTCGAATGGCCATTCCTTTAGATTTCCTTAGGTCCCATATTGATGTTGTTAACGCCCTAACAAGATGTCTCGGATACTGTCTTCCGGGTCCAAATTTTGCCGCACTTTAACAATATCCAAACCTTCGACCAGCGGGAAACTAGCATGGAACCAACGCACACCGTCCCCCCAAACCAAAAACTTCAGCTTGCCACGAATGGGTGGCTCCCCTTCCCGATTGGCTCGGTATTTTTTGTCGATTTGTCGGCGAATCATCTCCACAAATCGCTTGGCGCCTTCTTCCGTTTCCAAGTCTTGCCCGGGAATCTGCAATCCTTCCGGCTGCATCACCAAGCCTTTCGCCCGACATTCCACATAAATCGTGTATTCCCTCTCCCCCTCTAGGCGGCCAATCCGGAGAGGTCGTGGTTCTGGCTTTTCGCCGGAATCCACCCTAGGCAGCGGGATCATAACCCGAGCAAAGGGATTGGGTGGATCCCCATCAGGTTGTCCTCCAGAAGCTCCCCCAGCGTTTGTTGAATCCCGTTTACCTGGATCTTTCGGCGCTTTTTTTTCCGCCTTGGCGAGTTCTTTTTGGGGTCGGTCGGGAACCAATCGGGGATCAAAACCAGCTCCTCCACCTGCGACCAATTCCCCACCTTGGCTTGCGGTTGGAGTGGCACGATTTGCATTTCCCGGGTCCGCTAAATTTCCCGGTTGGCCATCGGGTTTCCCCGTGGCGACACCCTGTTTCTGCGTTCCATCGGATGGAGCCGCCCCGGGTGTTCCCAGTCCTCCCGGTCCATTTCCTTGATTAGGGTTTTGGCCCAAAATTCCCTGCGGGCCAAGACTACCGGGTAGGTTTCCAGTAAGACCTTCTTGGCCGGATCCTAGATTTTGGCCCGTTAAAGTCCCCTGTCCGGCTACCGAGTTTAGCCCAGTACCCAATCCGTTTTGTCCCGGTCTTTGAATGCCCCGAATCCCCGGCAATCCAGCAGGGTCCTCAGGCTCCCCTAAGGATCCGGTTCCACCACCACCGGGGCCTCCCACAGCAACTCTGCCAGATCCACCACCGGGGCCTCCCTGACCAACGGAATTGCCGCTCATTGCGGTATTTGATCCCCTGGTTCCCGGAAGTCCGGACCCCGCCACACCCTCATCATTTGGGTTATCCGAACCGATGCCTGTTCCCAATCCGGGTGTTCTCCCAGACCCGCTAGAACCGGGCCTTTGATTCGAACCAACACCCTGATTCACCAAACCGGAAGATTGGTTGCCCATGCCATAACCCGTGCCATTTCCCATACCAAGCCTCGGAAGAGTCTGGGTTTGGCCTTTCACCAACCTGGCATCATCCGGAAAATCCAGCTTCCAATCCCCATCGATCAACTCATAGCCAAAATCCACTTTGTCGGATCGCAATAGTTTTTGAAGCTTCCAATAGGATTCAATTCCCTCGGGACGAACGAGCAGCAGCAAAAAAGGAGTCGGGGGCACCGAACCATTGGGCTCCTCGTTTTCTTGAAGCAATCTTGCCCGATGGTATAACTCCTCCCGGATGGACGCCCCTTCTTCGGGCCCAAAAGCGACCACGCCGGGATGAAATACAACTCCACCGGCGGCACATTCCACATAAATCGGCTTTCTTGATTCGCCCCGTTTGCCAAAGTAAGGGACGATGGAATACGATTCCGCGGGTTTTAATCCCCCTGCTTTAAGGTCCAAAAGGAGTTTTTTCAAAGCAACCAAGCGAGAGCTTAACTCCGCCAGTTCCCTCTCCTTTTCCGTGAGTTTTTTGAGCGCTTCTTGGCTTTCATGGCGCTCCATTTCCAAATGCTTGGTTACAGAATGATTTCGCTCTTTTTTGTTGTCTACTCGCAACCTTGATTCCCGAATCCATTTATCCAACGCCTCCCACTTGCGTTGGGTTTGCAACAACCGATTGCGAATCTCCTCTTCCTTGGACTCCAGGTTTTTTCCCTGAGAGACCAATTCATCAAACTTGCCCTTGGCGAGGGTTAATTGTTCCGCCGAAACCAATTGGGCATCTTGGTGGTTTTGTTGCAGCTTATTGATCTCCGCGATACGATCGGTTTTTTTTTCTTCAAAGGCCATGCGGTTGCGTTCGTTTGCCGCCAGTTTGGCCCGTCGATCAAATACCATCAAAATAAGAATCAGCGACCCCATGGCGCACAGTAGCACCGCAAGGAATGGAAAGGTGGAAACCTCAAGTTTATTGCGGGGACGCCTCATGCCACCTGCTGTCCTGAAAGCCTTGAAACGGCAGGGCCTCGATTGGCTTCATGGGATCCATGCCAATCCGCCCCGATATGTCCTGACCCCATTTGCCCCGCCCGTGCGGTAAGCAAATGAATGGCCCCAATGAGCGAATGCATGGCTTGATCAAAAGCCCCTGACCCCGCCAAGGAGGTCAAATTTT
This sequence comes from Gemmataceae bacterium, assembly GCA_009691815.1. GTDB lineage: Bacteria > Planctomycetota > Planctomycetia > Gemmatales > Gemmataceae > SYLG01. Next base: position 9,231 of record SIAL01000038.1, read on the forward strand.
GTTGGAGGATCTGTTGCGTGTGCAATAAACTCTGGGCAGATTGCCCCATCGACTGAATCTCGCGAATCTGCTGCAAAATGGACTGAGAAAGCTGATCCATGTGGCCGGCAAACAGATTGGCGCGCGCCGAGGCCGCCTCTTCCGCCACTTGCAACCGTTGGGACTGGGCGGTCTCTAGGGCGCCCAGCCGGTTCCCCATCTGCTCTTGCCAGGAGTTCATCCAATGTCCCATAGCCTGTGCCGATTGGCCCCGAAGTTCCCCCAACATTTGCTCGAACTGGCCACGCAATTCATGGGCGCTATTCTCGGAAAGCTGAACCAAACCCCTGCCCGCGGTGGCCAAGGCGTTTTGAATCGGCACGGGATCAAACGGCGTTGCTTGATGGCTAGGTTGTTCCTTGCGAAGGAATCGGTTCGATAGGTGTTTGTCCACAAAACGATCGACCAACTCCATGTGGCCTTGTTCCGCCTTTTCGACCAGCAAACTGAGGAACATGGTGACCATGGTGAGCCCCAATGCCAAGGCGGTGGTGTCAAACGCCAACGCCAATCCGTCGGTGACCGAGGACATCGATTTTTCAAGCAATTCCGGGGTGACCCCGGCAATGGCCCCGGTAATCCCCAGAACGGTTCCAAGAAATCCCAAAATGGGGACAGCCCAGGTTATAAATCGGGTTAGGCCGTAAGAGCTGTCCTGAGTAAAGGCATCAATGTCGGAAAGCGAACGCAGCTGGTCATCAAAACCGTCGGTAGATTTCCTTTGCTTGAGAAAATCCAGAGCCGCCCCCAATCTTTGCCCCAACCAAGTATCTTTTTGCCGTGGCGTTTTCGCCAATAAAACCCCTAGCAACCGAGGTGCTTCTTCGGCCTCGGCGGGAGTACCATTCCATGGGGCTAAAAGACCTGCCCCAAGACTCGCTTTCTCACGCCGAAGTACGATCAATTTGGCCAAAAAGGCACCCATGGCCACGCAAAACATCACAATTTCCACGCATTCCACGGGATGGGAAAAATAACGCCTTACCTCGGTTTGGGCCAAGGGAGTTTCCATTACCAACACCCAACAAAGGCCTGCCAAGGGCAATCCCAAAAGGTAGGGCATCCATGAATTGACCCTGCGTTGGGGAAGGTAGGTTTCGTCCGCCATGATCGATTCTCCGTTTCCTAAAAACTCAAAATGGCCCATAACCGTGCCACCCCATTAAAAGCCAGTCGAATTGGACCAAAAAGCCCTCAATCGACCCACATTTCCATCAATTCCAAAATCCCCTTGCTATGCAATCGGCATTCGGAACAGGATAAGGGTATTGAGAGGATCTTTTTATGCTTTGGCGTTACCGGTTGGCGCATTTTGGGGCATGTTTGGCTACGGCCTTTGCCACCCTTTTTAGTTCGCCTCTTTTGGGCCAAACTCCCACCAATCCACCTTCCGCGGATACCCAAAATTCCATTGGCATCGAAGCGGAACATTTTGCGACGAAGGGGCCATGGCAGGTAATCGCCAATGGTCAGGGCAATCTGATGGTGGATATCACCGGATTCAACCATATATCTGGTGAAAAGCTGTTAAGCCTTCCCGCCGATTCCCAAGGAACCGCGGAAACCCCCATTACCATCACGAAAGAAGGCAAATACCGCCTCTGGGTCCGTTACGAATATCCCGCCTTTTGCGATGCCAGTTTCGAATTGGAAATCCGGCAAGTGGGGCTTAGGCCCACCCGGTTTCCTGTGGGGACGATGACTTCCCAGCGCTATTCCTTGGGGCAACCCAAACCCAAGGCCCAACACGACCCCGCCAATGGATCGGAAGGACTTGTGGAAGAAGGGTTCACCCTCGAAGGGCTTAAACCCGGTAAAGCAACCATCCTCCTTCATGGCAAAAAAATCGAAGCCAAGACCGGTCGGGCTTCTTCCCGAAATATTGACCTGATTTGGATCACCTCGGATACAGAGGATGCTTGGCGTGGTAAATTTGGCCGCGCCAACGGACTTTATCCCATCCTAGATGCCTTTCGCGACACCATCGGTGCCCGTTGGGAAGCCCGGGTCAAAAATCTAGGAAAGGATGCCACATCCTACAGCATCAATCACACCTACAACCGACTCCCCTGGGGGGCAAATGAGGCCGGTTTCGCCACCGATGTCGCCGCGGCCAATTGGAGTTCGTGGTATCCCCTTTCGCTTCAAGATACCTGCCATTTTCACATGACCACCTTCCGGTCGGGGCGCCCCGGTCCGTTTGAGTTGGAACTTCGCCCGGCACAAAAGGCCAATATTGACTCGAACCCAAAGCTTATCCATTCCTTTCAGGCCAATAATCAGGCGCGAATTTTTATTCCACCCTACCCGGACCCAACGCAAAAACCATTCACCGCCGAAGCCAAACTTGCCGAAATTGTGAAATCCCTAAATGCCGCCGATGTCGGAGGTAAAGCCCCTACCCTGCCATTTTGTTATGGCGGATGGCTGCCCCTTGGGCAAAACGAAGACTATGGTATGCTCTACGCCAAACTTTACCAATCGATGGGATTCAGGTCATGGCACCCATCGCTTAGTGGCCCCAAGGTGACGGAGAATCTTGCCTCCGTGGGCATTGAACCCTCCAGAACCATATCCATTTCGCAATTTCGCAATCCCCCCACCACCGCCAATATCGACCGGGCCAAAATTCGCCTCAAAAACGCCAAGCAAGACAAAAATGTCCTCTGGTTTGACTATGGTGACGAGATCGAATTCACCGAATGGATCGACTGGGTTCTACAGAATGAGCTGGAGCGGCTTAACCGAGAAAACAAGCGCCCAACGGAAAAAGAAGTCCTCACCGAAATCTGGAAAGCATGGCTCGCAAAACGGCGCAAAACGATTCCGATCACGGAATTTTGGGTCGGGGACTGGGGCCCTTTTAATCATACCCGGATGCGGCCGGATACCTCGCCTCGAATCGCCGAGGTTAACCCAAGGCTTTATATCGATTCACAGATCTTTTATGAGGAGATCGCCATGGCTTTTGCGGCCGATGGGGCCCGAAAGGTCAAATCCGCCTTTGGCCAAGACACTCTTTGTGGTTGCAACTGGTCCTTAAATCCCTTTTACCTTCCCTCCCTAACCAGAACCATGAAGTGGTTCAAAAGTGGGGCGGCGGATTTTGGCCGCCATTCGGGATATTTTTGGCAGGTCGGTCAAGCCGGCCCGCTGGTAAATGGCTTCATCGCCGAACATTTTCGGCAGGGACTTTCCCACCGCGATGGCGGAGTCCTTCGCCAATATGTGATGCCCCACGCTCCGGGAAATACCGACAAAGATTTCCTCCGCACCGGCTACACCCAACTCGCACACGGGGCCACCATGCTCGATTTTTTTGGCATCGGTTTAAATGAAACCTTTACCGAAAACCACATCGACCACAGGCAATTGGGCCGATTTAAGGCGATCAAAGAACTGACCCATGCCGTCGGTTTTGTGGAAGACCTGCTCCCCGGGGCAAAACCCGTTTCCACCCGCGCCGCGATCATCGCCAGCAACTCCACGGAACGCTGGGATTTGGCACCCATAACCCGTGACCGACTTGTGGCCGAATCAAGCGGTCCCACCCTTCGTAAAATCCGCCTCCACCACCACCTCGACCGCTTGGGGCTTTGGACTGGTCTGACACTGTTGGGTTCGTCGCCTGACATCCTCGACGAAGGGGATTGCACCCCGGAAAAATTAAAGGATTACAAGCTGGTTGTATTAGTGGGAGACAGCCTACCCCCCGAATTGTCCGTAATCCTCACCGATTGGACCTCTCAGGGAGGAACGCTTGTCGCAACCGCGGGAACCGGACGATTCGACCCTTATAAAGAGCGACAAAATACTTTTCACCCGCTCCTTGGGATCGAGTCCCGCGCCAGTGAAACCACCAACACCTACCTCCGCCCCAGACCGGACCTTCCCTTTGAAACACCCCACGATTACGCAACCGGTGAAGGTTTCAAAATCCCCTGTTTCGCCACCCGTGAACAGCTCACCCCCACTGAAAACGCCACGGTTTTGGCTCGGTCGGGAACGGACAATTCTCCCCTCTTAATCGTCACCAAAATGGATAAAGGCAAAGTTTACTATTGCGGCTTTCATCCGGGAATTGCCCTTTTATGGAAAGCCCTACAACCGCCAAAAGTCCCCGATGGTGGACCCGGTGTTCACGCCGAGGTTACCGATTATGACTCGGCGACCCTTGATCTGCTTCGAAGCATTCTGGCCGAATCGAGCCTGCCCGCTTTGATTGAATCGGATAATATTCTGATTGACAGGAGGCTTCTAAGGTCAACGGATGGGTTTTTAATCCCCCTTGCCAATTATTCCACCAAATCAAGTCCGTTTACTCTTTTAATTCGCACCGGGTTTCCCGTAAAGCGCATTTCCAGTTCCCGCCATGGCGCCCTTTCGTTTGCGGTAACCCCAGACGGCATTAAAGTTACCCACCCCGGAACCCAAACCGGGGACATCCTGCGCCTTGACCCCTAATGGGTTGCCAAAATGGTGGTTTGAACAGGGATAAAGGGAGCACCCACCGTTTCCCCTGTCCCGAATTTTCAGGCACACCCTTTCGGACGCATTACCACCTCTGAGATTCCTTTTCGATCCCCCTTTTTTGCCGAGGAATGGGGTATATTTTCAAAAAACCCCAGAATCGTTTTTCATTTCGCAAACCGTTTGGCCTCCGGCCGGTGGTTGGTTTTAGGGACGATGGCAACTTTTTTCTAATCTGGCCATTTTGATGGTCCGGCTTTTTTGAACGGATTCCCCCTTTCACAATTGTCCACCGGGGTGTAGGATTGAAATGCCCCCTTCCCTTTTCCCCCCAAAGGATCCCTGTCATGAATAACTATCCTGATCGCCGTGATTTCCTTCGTGTTGGTGCCGCCGCCATTCCCGCGGTTCTTGCTTCCGCATCCCTGGGCAATCCCACTCCCACAAGCCCGGCCGAAACGGCGGTGAAAGCCCTTTACGAATCCCTGAACGATGACCAAAAGAAAATCATCTGTTTTGACTGGGACCATAAGGACAAAGATCGCGGCCTTTTGCGGACCTTTGTTTCGAACAATTGGCAAATCACCAAACCTACCATTTCGGGCACTTTTTACACCAAAAAACAACAGGACCTAGTCCACGAAATCTTTAAGGGGGTCATCAACCCCGAATGGTATCCCAAATTCCTCAAGCAACTCAAAGAGGACACCGGGGGCAAGGCGTGGGGGGCCGACCAAAGCATTGGTATTTTTGGCAAACCAGGCGCCGGGAAGTTTGAGTTCGTCATGACAGGGCGCCACATGACCTTACGGGCGGACGGCAATTCCGAA
>SIAL01000039.1 GCA_009691815.1 Gemmataceae bacterium
GAATGTTTTTTTACGAGCCGGAAGCATAAGCAACTCTTTTCCAAACAAACCATTTTCTATCAAACCAATGGATTCCATCACTCCTTACCCTGCCGGTCCCACCGAAGCTGGCGAAAAACGGGGGGACTGTTGGCCGGGCTTTTACCGTTTAGAATAAAAAATTCGACATGCTCCCAGTGAGGAAGGATTTCCCCTTTTGTGTTGGTAAATTGTTGGCGTTTTAACCTTAGAGTGTGCCATTCGGTCGGTTTCTTAGGGTCATTGGGGGGAAGGGGAGGCTGAAAGGTAAATTCGCTCTCCGGATCACCCGTTTTTCGGTGGCGCACTCGGACGGTAAGTTGGCTTGGGGTATGAGGTGAATAGAGATCCAAAAGTAATGTTTCATTGCCGATTCCCTTAAATTGCGAATCCCCAATCTTTCGGGTGCCAAAATAAAACACCATAGGGTTTGCGTGTGGAAAAGTGCGTCGGTCAAGGGTGAATCCTTGTTTCTTGGCGGGGCCAGTCCAAGGCTCGAAAAAGCGGTCATCCCGACTGGGATCGGTGTAGGCGGGAACCCAATTCCAGGCGATGGGCGAATCCATTGAATCAATGAGTGCTTCCCGTTTTAGGGTGGGTATAATCCCCGGCAAAGTTCCAAGAGGTTGCGTGACAAGGCGCGAACTTTGACGCAATCCGGATCGTTCGGAGACATTTGCAAAAAGGATTAGGGTATCGTCCTTGGCCATACAGGGCACCTCGCAAACAAAGGTGTTTCCTTGTCGCTTTACCCCGGACGACAAACGCCAGAACCTCGACATAGGCCAATGGTTGTTTAGGCAATAATAGATGTCTACTAACTCCACATTGTCGGGATTGGCGGGAATTACACGGACCTTGGGCACTCCCGGTCCAAAAACTTCAATCTGGGGGGAAGCTGGCCACATGGGGTGTGTGTTTAAAAGATGGGTTTCCATCCAAATGGGCAAGGATCGTGCCTCGATCGGTTCGACATGATGGTCATAATTGGCGGTGAACAATTGGCGGCGAACGGGCGAGGGGGAGAGGTCCAATGTGCGATAGGCAAGATCCATTTTCCCGTGACCATCATTGGTCGCGCTCAGGAACAAGATGGGACAATGGATGCGACTAGAGGAAGATTCGGGTGCGATCAGTTTCCGCCAAAGCCTGAGGTCATTGGATTGAGGGGCATCGACCTTGGGTGGATAATCATAAAACTCAAAACCACATCCATAAATGGGCACTGCCGTTTTTACCCGATTGTCCACTCCGGCAACGGTCCATGAGAGCGTTCCGCCGACAGAAATGCCAAATATTCCCAATTGGTCCCCGTTAACTTGGGGCTGCCTTTCAAGCAGTGTCAAACCGCGGCGGGCAGCAAGGGCCCAGTGAAACCAGGGGTTGTGTCGCGGTGTAGGAGTCATCGCAAGGCCCCCGCTACCTTTCATCATGTCTCCGGGAACCTTTCCCCATTTTGTGAAATGTTCCCGGCGGTATTCTGGGCCCAAGGTGGGAAGGTTTGTGTTCCCGCAAAAATCAAAGCTCAAACAGATGAAGCCCCGTTTAGCCCAGAAACGGGGCCATTCCAGATTTGCGGTTTGTCCCCCGCCATGAATATGCAATACCCCCGGCAACTTTTTGGAGGCTGTTTTGGGCCGACCAAGGTATCCAAAAATCCGTGTTTTTTCGCCTTCGAAAACTTCCCCTGTGAAATAGAGCATTTCCAAATGAACATCGCCTTCGTCCCAAGATTTGATTACCTCGATTTCCAAGGGAAGGGCCCGTGGATCAATGCCTGCCCAAAGATCTTCGATTGTTTCAATGGGTGGAACAAAAGCACCCAAACCGGGTGAAAATGCCGGCAATCCAAACGCATACCCTACCAGCAATAGGGACATTATGCCAAACCATCCCTTGGTAATGATTGGGACATACTTGAGCATTGGTTTATTCCCTAATTGCCTATTCTTCGAATATTACCATGGCGTGCATTCCCAGATCATTCACGACGACCTCCACGCCCCCCGGAACGGGTTTCAGGTTCAAGGGTTGATCGCCGGGTTGTAAAGTGGCTTTGCGGATTCCGGGGACGCGACAAAGAACACGAATCCCGCTCAGGGGTATCACCTCCTCGCGGACCCCCCAAGTTCCCCTTAATTCGGATTGGTCGGGAAATCCCCACTGTTTGTTGAGCTCCTCGGGAAGTGGGGCCAACTTTTGATAAAGGGAATGTTGGCCCCAAGAGCTTGCTTGGTTAAGAAGGTGGACAATGGTTCTGCGTTCGGAAACCTGACGGCGAAAGGTGGTTGTAAGAATGAGGGGGCCGGTTACCTCCACCGCCGGGAGGGTGTCACGGGCCACCCATCGGGCCGCGTTCGCCAGCAATTGTCGCTGATAGGCGTCCGGATAAAAGAACAGGGCCTTATCCACCGATGCCGGAAAATAGACCACCCGTCCTTTCCCATATTCCGAGGCAATAATGGCGGGTTGGCGATGCTTTGCCTCTTCGGGGGGCAGGTTGACATTGTAGGTTGCCAACACTTTCCCACCGTCCAATGCCGCCACCTTGGCCGCACTTGCCACCAACGCGATCGTGCCTTTTTCCGGAGGTTTTCCCGGTATTAGCCACGAAGTGTTCTGTTTGGAACGAACGGTAGGATCATCCACCACCGGGTGATTGGCTTCCAGCAATAGGTTTAGGTTTTCAACCCGTTGGGACACAGTGTGGGTGGCAAGGTACTTGGCTTTAAAAAGGTCGTTTAAGGCGAAATTGCTCCGTTTCTGGAATTTTTCGTCGTAAAGGGAAGTCTCAAAGGAGGCGATCAAACCGCCGCCGTTTTTCACGAATCGTCGGACCACCTCGGCGGCCCGATCGGAAAGGCAAGCAACATTGGGCAGCACCAAAACTTGCACCCCATAAAGGTTTGAATCCTCGAGATCGTGTTCCGTTAGGATTCGGGTGGGCAAGTGTTTTTCCTGAAAGGCCTTAAAAGCCCCCAAAGTGTGGGAAAAGTAGATGGGTAACGCTCCCTGAGCATACAGGGCCCGGGTCTGTTCCGAGGCGACAATGCCGATGTGGGAGATCGCTTGGGAGTTTCGCCACCATGTCTCGCGAGCTTTCACATTTTCCAAATGCAGTTTGTAGTATTCCTCCCTTCCGGTCGATTCGACAAATTCCGGATACACTCCCCAAGGGGCTCCTTCGAGGCCGCGAAGTTGGATTTCAACAGGCGAAGAAATCCCTGAAATCCCATGGGCGGACGGTTGGATCCAGACCGATGCCCCGCGTTCCCGGGTCACTCCTTGCATAAACGCATAGACAAATTGCTGGTAAAGGGGATCTCCGGGAACATCCCAGTACAATTCGACGGAGGAAATATCGACCGCCCCCGCGTAGGTGGTGGGATACTCGCCCATGTACATATTGGGAAAATACCAGGTTCGATTTGCGGAATGATTGGCATAAATGATTGCCGAGGGATTTTCTTTGCGGATCGCGTCTCGCATCCGATCGGCAAACTTCACGAAGTAATCCTCGTGCCAGTTTAAGTATTCCCGGACGATTGGGCTTTTCCTCGCGTCAAAATAAAAGGAACGGTTCGGCTCATCCTTGAGCGGCGCCGGAATTTCTTTCCCCCCCGAGAATTTGCGAAAAGCGGATTTCGTCTCCAAATCGTAGGTATGGAGGTGAACCGGGGCATATCCATCAAACCAAAAACCATCGACCTTGAATTCACGGGTGACATAGGCCAATTGTTTTAACAACCAATCGGAGTAACCGCTCCGGATATTGGCAAAGTTGGGATTGGGATCGGGTTTACCATTGGGACGGATTCGCAACCAATCGGGATGGGCCTTCGCAAAAGTTTCATTGGCGGAGGGGACTTGAACGGGGCCGATGTAAAAAAGCGCCTTGGCCCCGGCGGCGTGGCAACGATCGACATGGGTCTTCATGTAAATCTGGGCCGCTTTAACGCGTTCGGGCGGGTAGAGGGAAGCCGAGGGACCGACTACCTCCCAATTTCCCAGCACATTAAGGATCACGACATCGTAACCCGCTTTCAAGAACTCCGCCGCCATGGGTAAACTTCCGGGCAGATGACCTACCCGCAAGTTTTTTTGGGTCCATGCGGGAATCGGCCGCTGGGGCGGGTATTGGGCCACGGTCCGAGGGGGCAAGTCTTTTGGTTCCGGATTCGGGGGTCCTTGGGGAAAATCCAGGGGAAGCAACAGCGCCCCAAGAGTGAACCAAGAAAGAGCAATTGGATTCATGGAGATAACCCCTTGGTATGTCGGAAAAATCCTTATTCGAAAACAATTAGGGCATGAGTCCTGATTTTGGGCACGGTGACTTCTATCCCTTTGTCTGTTTTGGTCATAATCAATGGGTGGTTGCCGGGCACCAAAAACGCTTTGGAAAAGGCTGTGCCCAAGGCTTTGACCTTGATATCGTGAATTTCTATGACCTCCATGCGCATAGAGGGATTGTTTTCCGGCAAGGCCCGATTGGCGGTACTGTTTAATTCGTTCAATAGGTGAACAATGTGGCGTTTGCCTTCGTTTTGGGTGTAAAACGCCGCCTGTACCGCCATAGGCGCCACGATTTCAAAAGGGGGCAAAGAGTCCTTGGCGGCCCACCGTACCGCGTTGCTGATCAATTTGCCCTGATAATGATAAGGCGCGATAAAATACGCCTGACCGATGTCGTTGGCAAAGTAGATGGACCGTCCCGGATTGGTTTCATTGATGGCGATAAAGGGCCATTCGATGGGTGCCGTCAATCGACGGCCAATTTTCTGGGTACCCTTTGCCAATTCCACATTGGTCATCCAACCAATAAATTCCACACGATCCCCATCCCTAATGTTGTTTTTCATTTGCGGATGATCGGCGATGGGATGTTCAGGCTTAAGAATATTGAACGCCACTTGGACCCAATTGGGGTAGTTTGGCCACCTTGCTGTGTGATCGCTAGTTCCCCTAAAGTGGATTCCAAAAACCTTGGAAAGGCCGAATTCCTTGCGTATATCGCCAAATTCATTCGCAAGAGAGGCTTCGTGCATGGCAACCACCCCGCCTCCCTCCTTTACAAAGCGGGTAACCGTTTCATTCATCTTGTCGCTAAGACAAGCAGAATTGGGAAGGATGAGAACCTTGTATTGCTTTAGGGTTGCCAAATTCTCAAGATCCGGCTCAATGATAATGTCCAAAGGAAGGTGATCTTCCATCATGGCCCGAAATACCCCAACCGCCGATTCCATGTGGGCGGGCATCCTTCGCTCACCAGGTAGGGATTGACCCATTTTTACGGAATCGACCCCGCTCCCCATCCAGTTTTTGAGGGGCACTTCATTTCGAATGCCATTAAGGCCATAAAGCACCCGACTGCTTTCCCCAACAAACATTGCCGCCCATTTCAGGGACTTTGCTCCCGAGGTGTAGGGTTCGCGTTCCGCAATCTGTTTATTGAATCCTTTGAGTGTTGCCTCATTGCTTTGCTGCCACATACCTTGGGCGGCCATACAACCGTTGGTTAGGACCGTCATGTTTCGAAGATCGCATTCCGCCGGGGGAGCCTGCATTCCAAATTGCCCTTGTTCACACATATAGGGCAAAACCCAAGCGGGCCGGTCGCCGGTCAAACCCCGGTAATAGCGCACCGTGAAGGCGGGCAAAAGATTGCTGCCCTGATCGGCAGGAAAGTCCCAAAGCAATTCAAGAAAAGGAGCGTCCAAAACCCGGTGCATGGCGTCACTTCCCTCAATGGCGGGAGCCCCCATCCAGTGCCACCACCGCCCGGGGCCAGTCGTCCAAGGCGCGGCGACAAAATCCGGCTTCACCTCCTTGAGGGCCTGCGTCCATCTCTGGACAAAGGCGGTATAACGCCACAGGCGCCACTTGGCATAGTGTCGCCAATTCGAGTTATTCACATCGAGACCATGGGGAATGTCGCGCCCCGTATCTGACTTATAAGCCTGTTTGCAAGATGGACAGTAACACTGGGACCAACAGCCAAAGCCATCAAGGTTGTACCCATCGAAGTCAAAAGTTTTGAGCAATGCCACTTGCGATCGAATAAAAAAATCGCCATACGGGGAATTCCAACAACCCAACACATGGTTTTTCGCGAGTTCTTCCGGCTTGATTGGTTTGCCACCCGGTTGAGGCAAATCCTGCCACTGGGGATGTTCGGCCTGAACCCAGGGAGTCATATTCATGCGAATGGCTTCGCCTAGAACCTTCCCTTTTCGGGCGTGAACCTCGCGAACATTGCGCTTCATCCGCTCCATGTTCTCCGGAGTCATCGCTTCCCCGGTGATCACGGCGACAAAGCCGTCCCCCTTTTTGTTTAACACCCAATGGCCACCCGCAAAACCGTTTGGACCCCCGGCATTAGTGCCCCCAATCACCACATTCACCCCATCGTCCATTGCCCTGCCGATGGCCTTGTCATCGACGGCAAAGCAGGCCCTTTGATGGGTTTTAAGCCAAGAAACTTCGGGGAATGATTTGGGATAGGTGACCGACCAACTTTGGCAAAAGGCCACACTCGGCAAGGTAAAATAGACGAATAACAAAGTCCACTGGAAAAAGGGCTTTTTTACCATGACTCACTTCTTTGAAATAGTGGATCCAAGGCGATTTGAGCGCCTTGGACCGATGAACTCAATTGCCCCCAACCGGATCCAATGGGGCCAATTTCAAATTCGGCGCGGCCGAGGGAGGAAGGGGTTTCGCAAGTTGGTTGGGCGAGCGAAGAATCCGTTCGATGTCGGCGTGGGCCAGGATAAAAATCTCTCCGGTGGGAGTTCTATCCGCGATGGCATAACGGCGAAGCGAACCCTCTTCCGTGGCGCCAATTTTGAGGACCCTGGTGCCGAATCGGCCACCGATTTCAATGGTCGTTTCCGCGGGGTCCAAACCAAACAACTTGGAATCACCCCCCTTGTCGGCGACAAATCGTTCAAGGCGTAAGGCCGCAAAGGCACCCAAGGTATCATTTACCGTTTCTGTCAAAGGCTTGATTTCGCCCTTACCAGCAATGGCCCAACCCTGATCTTTTCGGACGAGCATCACCACCTCGCCAGACCGGGATTGCCAGCGGACCGAGTCGATCGCCAAGGCATCGACCGCGGGTTCAAAGACATTGCGTTGGGAACGGATTTCGCCAAAAAGGCGTTCGGTAAGAGTTGCCTCTAAAAGGAATACCGGATCTTTGCCGGCAAGCTTGGCATGGACCCTACCGTCAGCCAAACGGGTCCCCAGTTGCAGTTCAAGCACCGATTTGTTGCCAAGAGTCAAGATCCACTGGAACAGCGATTTGTCCAGACCCATTTCCTTGAGCTTTTCTGGAGCTACTTTATCGGAAACCCACTCGGAAACACGCAATTTGGCAAGCTGAGAGGTCATTTGGCTAAGTGCGTCAGAATCTACCTCGCTGTTGCCCGGGGTTATCATTTTCCAAAAGGGTCCCTGCCTTTGCAAGGTTACATTGCGGGGACCTCGGACCAGCTTGGCGCCATCAATGGCGGCAATGGGACCGCTCAACGCCGCCAAGGAACGATCCTTAAACCAAATAGGTCGTGGGGAAAGGGCCAAGGTCAGCCTTTCGGAAAGTCGGCCAACCGAACCAGAGCCCTCCAGTCGTGCCAGACGGCCATTTTGATCATCCTTTCCGATTTGGATTTTTAATAACAACGGTTTTTCATTGCTCCCCTTGGTCTCCAATTCAACAAGTCCTTGCGTGGGATCAAAACCAAGGGCCTTGGCATCGGTGGGTTGGAAAGCAACAATCTGTTCGGACCGAAGCCTTGCCACATCGGCCAGCCAATCGTTGATGACGGCGGTGTCCGCGACAAACGCCACCGGTTTGGTCTGTTTCCACAATTCGCCCTCGCGAACCAGTTCAATCGTTTCCTGACCACGGGAAATGCGGATTTTGTAGACGGGATTAGGGTCCATTCGGACGAGGATTCTATCTACCAGGTCCAGAGGTTTTCGCTCTAGGGCTCGGACGATTTCAGGGCCAAGGACCATAATGCCGAGCCCTCCATCCAATCGGGCATGAACCGAGCCGGGCTCATCAAGGACCGGGTTGCCGATTTCTATCGAATGTTCTTCGATGCCGGTAGGATTTGTCGGCTTGGGAGCGCCGAGGGGTTGGTCGCCTGACTTTAGTTTTACAGTGACCTTGAGCCGTGGGACATCGAGCCCAAATGCTTTGAGATCGGCTTTTGTGCCATAATCAACAAATCGGCCTCCGCGAAGGTTAAATAGTGTGCCTAGTATGGTTGAAATGGCTTCGGTATCGGCGGGCATCTCCACCTTATTGGACCGAACCACCCAGCCACTTCCCACGCCTGTTTGAGCCCCACCCGTCTGCCGGGCCAATTCATGGCTAAGGTTGGCAGAAGTGAATGTAACGGATTCCACACGCGTGGTATCAATAGCAAGGGCCGCGTTTTCCAAAAGGCCAAGTGGCGCGGAGTCAATCGCTTTGGCAAGGTCGGCCGACAGGAGGAAAACCGGGGCTTGCCCGACAACCCTCGCCACGCGGGAGGCGCCTTTGACATCTCCGATTTCAAGGGTCAATTCGGGTTTATCCTTGCGAGCAAATACCACCTTGGTGGCTTTTGCGCCAAGGCCCATTTCCTTGCCCGGTTCCGTTTTTAGAGCCTCATAGGTCTCCACTTTTAGGCCCACCAAGCCACTCACAAGCGGATCGGCTTTGGCTGGGGCAAGATCGGTTTCGAACGGTTCTTTCAGTTTCCAAGTAGCCACAACAGGCAATTCGGGGGCGACGGGCCCCGGGACTTTTTTGGTCAACAACACCGCCGACTTACCAGCGCGCAAAATCCTAAGGCTTACCAAATCTTCGCCGTTCAGGTTAAGCGGATTGCGAGGCAACCACGCCAATACAGGCCGCGAAACCTGCGTTTGCAGGTCTGCCGCAAGGGCGAAAATTTCCGGTCGGTTGTCGATCTTGGCAAAATAAGAGGGTTTGTCGGCAGCTTCGGGGGGTGCCCCAAGGCCAGCTGCGAAGGGTTCCTTTTTCACGGCAGGTCGGGCTTTTCCAATGCGAAGAATGGTTGTGGAGGCGGGTTTTCCCATTTCGGCAAGCGATAGGATTTCCACCCGAAGCGCATCCGCGCCTAGGCCAAATTCTTTCTCAAGGGTCGCCTTATCCGCGGAATCCCGAACCCACTCAACCGCTTCTATGGAGCCAAGAGCGCTTACCAGTTGACCCGCAAGCAATTCATCGACAACGGCCTGGGTCGGGGTCGTAATCCTCCAGAGGTCCTTTTCCTTTAGCAGGGTAATGGGCTCCTTGGCGCCTTGTCCAAAAAGCCGAATGGTATGCACCGAAGCGGCGGCGGGGGTGGAAATTATCCGCTCTCGATAGGCCATGGACCCTCGGGTGGCGGCGGCAAAGATCGAATCCTCAACCTCGTTGAGGCGATTAATGCCGACAACTGTTTGCGCTATTTTTTTGTCTTTTTCATTGCGCCTTCCCAATTGGATTTCCATGGTTCGTTCCCGACTGGGGCGGTTTCCGGCCGCGTCTTTGGGCCAAAGTGGGGCAACTTCTTTCACCGTCAGGCGCAGTGTTGCCAAGGGCTTATCCAAACCAACGGCCTTCCGTTTTTCCGGTGTGGCGGGAACCTGAATGTCTTTATCTCTTGCTTCGAGCCCCGCAAGGCGTGTGAGCAAGTCGGTAATTTTGGAGGGGTCGGCGGGGGAGTTTGGTTGGCCGGGGCGTTCCACCACCCAAGCATTGTCAATTTTGGCGAGGGCAAAAGAGGTTTGCCCGGGAAGATCGACGGCAACCTTGATGGCATCGGCGGGAACAAAACGATTGGTCTGGGGGTCACGAAGCACATCGGTTGGGACAAAAATATCATTCAACCCGGCGGCGCGGACCTCAAAAACTTGGGGATTGTCACCTAACTTGGCAAAGCGAAAATCTTCAGAGGCGGTTTCTTCGCCGCCCGGGAATCCGGGTGGTGCCCCGGGGGGTGGTTGGCGCATTTTTTTATAGGTGCGAGACCGGGATACATTGCCAATGCGAAGCACACTTGTCACGCCGTTGTCTAAAACAACGCGGACTGTTTTTTCAGGTTTGTCCAACCCTGTTTTGGCCGCAGGGGCTTCTTCGGTGTTATAAAACCGTTCCGCCCAGATATCGGGAACAGCAGCCAAAAGAGCATCCCCCGCAGTCGGGTTGATATTGTCTTGACCAAAGGGTTCAAGAAGAGTCCATTGCGGGAAGGGACCCTCTCCTTTTCGAACCAAGCGAATTTTTTCCGCCGAGGTCTGTTCCAAGATCAATTCTTTGGCGGCAAGTTGTTCTTTGCGGAGGGGGTCACCGGGCCGAGGCACCCCGGCATCGGGATCACGGGGAGGTTTGGTTCCCACAAACAATCGCCTTTGACGGTAGTAGTCCAAAGGTCGGCTAAGTTGATCAATCAGGCCAGGTGCCAAGCGCCATGCTACCGGATCATCGTTGATACGGGCATAGGTCGCCAAGGAAAATCGGTTGGACCCGGCGTCGGGGGCGGGTTGGCCGAGGGAAATCTTAAGAATGCTGTCGCCATCACGGCGGGTAAGTTCCGCGATGATCGCGGGTTTTTCAAGGCCCAGATCCTTCCATTGGGACGGAGAGTTAATGGACTGAGGTTCAAAACGGGAATCGGATAGAGAAAGCGTCCTAGCCAGCTCACGGGCCTCCAACAGCCGAACAGGCCAGTTTCCCGGCAGGGTCCATTCGCCCGGTTTTTGGGATTCCAGAACGATTTCCCGTTCGCCGAAAGTCAGGCGAATTTTTTTGATTTGATCCACCGGGACGCTCAAAGGCTGTGTTGCCACACGACCTGAACTTTTTTCTTTGACGAGGACCCAGCCAAGGCCAAAGGTGGCCAAGGCAAGGAGGGCGAGGGCGACGGGTCTTCCCCAATTCATAACAGTTGCTCCAAAATGCACCAAGAGAATCGCGAAAGGAGGTTATCTAAGTCGTCTTGTCAACAAGACGACCACACCCGCGAATGCAAAAAACACTGGTAAGCCAAGTTCCATTCCCCAACGCCACAAGTCGCGCCGGGATTCCCCCATTTCGATCCTCGGAAAGGTCCAGGGTTCGCTGGGCCGGGCGAGTGAATCGTCCCGACCGATCAGCCAGTTGATTGTGTCAAGGGCCAAGCGTTCCCGGCCCGGGCCAAGATCGGGGCCCACCAAAAACCACGATTCGCCCAAAACGCCCATGCGCACGGTCCCGGGATTTCTCTCCCCGGGGCCAAACCATGTGGCGGGTAGGGTAGCTTCGACGGCGGCACCCACAGGGAAAGGGCCTCGACGACGCGATTCAAGCGTCCCTTTTGAGGGATCGTCCTTGCCATCCTTGGAAGCCTCAAACGAGGGGACTCGGTCGGCCGTTGGGAATGGCCTGTCCTCGTTCCATGAATCGGCCGAGGTCATAAGGATGTCGGGGTCAAACGCGATCGGCTTGGCGTTTTCGGCGGCTTCGAAATAAATTGGCCTAGGATGGCGCATGCGGATCTGAGGATTTTTATCCTTCCCAAGACTGCGGGCGGCAAGTTCTTGACTGGCCCGTATGGGATGGGGAGGTAGGCTTTTATCCCCAATATATTTTGGGGTCATTCCAGGGGGGCGACCAATTCCTGAAATCCAATTGCTTAAAAGGGGCGGCACCTGAACACCGGTTCCCCCCGTTAGCACCCCGCCCATTTGCTCGCCAAAAGCCTCGGCTTCGACATCAAACAGCACGGTCTGTTTTCCAAGCCGGAAACCGACCTCGGTAAGCAGATTATCAATGCCATCCGGGGTGGCAAATCCGGGAGGGGGTGGGCCACCCTCCGGCTGATCGTTGGTCGGACCCGACGCCACGAGAAGTGGCCTGCCGCGCTTGAGGAAATTTTTCACCGCGGCCACTTGCTCGCCGTCGAGGCTGTGCAACCAACCGGGCAGGTTTCTGTCGTCGGTGATCACATCATTCAGGGTTGGCCTTGGAAGAATTAGGAGATCCACATCTGCCAAAAGGTAGGAGAGTTTGCCCTGCAAATCGCTCATGCGACGCTGTTCGGCAACGGCATCTTCGTCGATTGTGAGGCGTTCTTTGGCCACCTCTTCGGTAAGTTTTTGATCGCGTTTGGCCGCATCGACCAAGGCTTCAAGGGCATAGTCAAACTCCTCGATCTGGGCGGTGCGATTGATCTCGGTTAGTTTTCTGCCACGAAGGACTTGGGCATAGGCTTTTTCCAACTCGGGCAAGGATTTTTCTTTCCAAAGTTGACGGATCTCTTTAACCTGTTTCTCGGCGGTTTGTCGGTTCTTAAGGGCAACCTGAAGGCGTTGTTGGCGCGCTTCGATCCGGTCCAGGCGGCTCTCGTCAAAAGTATAGACAACCGGCGATGCCGGGCGGGAACGGATCTTCTTGAGGACCAGATCGCGAACTTCAAAGCCCCGTTCCGTGAGGGCCTTGCGCAACCCGGCAAGGCCATAGGCATCCACACCCTTGGTGGAAAGCCACTCATCAACCACACCAATGGCAATGCGGGGCGGCCTTTCTTGAAGGTTTAAGAGCCTTCGAACAAAGGGGGCGGCTCCGGGAGGCCCGGTCTCCAAACTGTTTTCCCCGGGAATGCCTTGGGGCAAAAGCACCAGATTTCCTCGGTTGTGGTCCGCCTCTTGACTGGCGGTTTTGTCGAGGCGCAAAAACTCCGCAAACCCAAGTTGCTGAAGAAACTCAACGGGTTTGCCTTCTGAATCTTTGCCACCCATGGCGTGAAAGAAAATGCTGTTTTCCGGGGCAATCTCTATCGCCTGGCGCAGTTTTGGGGCCAAGGCGGTTACGCTTCCCAACCGTTTTTCGTAATCTTCGTCCTCGACATCGAGGATGTCCACTTTGAGCGAACCCGGGCCAGCTTCGCGAAGGAGTCGAGCAAGGTCGTGAACCTTTTCGACAATTTTTCGCTCGGCGGCAAGGTCCCATCTATCGGGTCGGTCGGATAGCCCGGCAAGGGTGCGGTGTCGTTGCAGTACAACAACCCGGGTGTCCCCCTGAAGGCGTGAAAGGGGACCGGCCAAAACAGAGGGAAGGGTAAACAATTGATCGCGGGTGCCATCGTGGCGGTTATGAAACTCAAACCCGATCCAGTTGATTCCGCCAAGGATTGCAAGGGCAAACCCCAATTCCAAAACGCGGGGCAATCCTTGGCCTCTTCGGCCAATCAAGGATTGAAAAAAGCCACGAATCATCTCAACGGAAAGGGCCAATCCAGAGACGGCCAGTCCCGCGATCAGGACCTTTGCCACGGTACTGGTTGCTTCCCCGGTTAGTAGTTTTACCAAGCTGGTTCGGGCGGTCTCAAAGGCCTGGCCCAAATCGGCAGGGTTCAACACGACCACCGAGGCGCTGGCGGTCAATAACCCCGCCATTCCAAGGATGCGCAATACAAACAACAACCGGCCAGACCAGCGACCCGAAAGCATTCGGTGGTCCCGCTTGCGGGGTTTCTTGTTTAGCTCCATCGCCTTGCCTCCACACCACGAACCGTCATTAACAGGCAAAACGCTGTGACACTTGCGTAAAGCACCAAGGGACGACTATCGAGGATTCCCCGTCCAAAAAGCTGATCCATATGAACGGGAACGCTTAGGTATTGGACCCAAGGCCCAAGGTTTGCCCCGCCGGGTTGGGTGCCAATAAACCCCGCCATGATGAAAGGCAACCCAATGGCCAAAGCAACCACGGCACTCACCAGTTGGTCGCGCACCATGCTGCTGACAAGGATGCCAATGGAAAGGAACATGGCCCCGGAGGCAAACATTCCCACATAAAGGCTAAGAGCGGGAAAAGGATCCACCACCGAGGTAACCTCAACAAGGTGAGGGCCCTTGGCACTGAAATGGACAAAGCCTCCCCAAAGGGAGAGCCCAACCCCCACGCCAAGGATGAAAAGCCCGATTAGGCGGGTGGTGGTGCCCACCGGAAACAGGAGGACAATCAAACCCAGTAGGGTCATGACTAGGCCAATGAGGACTCCCAACGAGGCAGGGTCTGTGGGCAAGGAAGTGGGAAACACCGCCTTTACCCCCAAAAGGGCGGGCAAATAGAGTAAAGTGGGCAGCCATAGCACCGTGTAAAAGGCCAGACAGCCGACGAATTTTGCCAACACCAATTGCCAGTCCCTAAGCGGGCTGGTCATGAGTAGCTCTAGGGTTCCCGAGGCCCGTTCCTCGGCGAAAAGGCGCATGGTCAAAAGGGGTGCCAAGGCGGCAAAAACGACCCAAAAACGCTGGTCGGCAAAAAGGGCTCGCACCGGCCACTCTACTCCACGAGGCCCGTTGGCGGTAAGGTTGTCAAGGACCCCGGCGAAGAGGACCCCGGTCACGCCCAAAAACACCACCATCACCACATAAGCAATTGGGGAGGTAAAATAGGCGAC
>SIAL01000040.1 GCA_009691815.1 Gemmataceae bacterium
TTCCATAGACATTTAATCGGCTAATGAAACGACCGTGGCTCCTAATCCGATACCAACGCCGTTTGTTTGAACCATTCATGGGTCGTCGAATCGACTATTATTGGGGCCAATGGATTGCTTATTTCCGGTTGAAAGGGGACCGATATCTGGTCCGGTTGCAGACGCCCCAATCAATCGCTTTTTCGCTCCGGTGCCGCAAAGGCAAGGGAGGGGCCTCCATAACTACAATCCCACGAAACCGGGAGCCCATCTCGATAGGGTAGCACACCATGAAAAGTAGCAGAATTAAGATCTAGCACCAGCGGCAGGAAAAAGCGGTCCCCTTCCCAAAGGGGCAGGGAAAGGACCTTTTCCACCGCGACCCATTCCAGGGTTCCTTCCTTTGACGCGGTCAGCAAAGACCCCTCGACTGCAAAAATGCGGAAAATAAAACCAAACCAATCCTCTCCCTCGGTGCCAAATCCGGGCCAGCTTATTGTCCCCGCCAAACTCATTTGCTTGCAAATCAGCCCCGATTCCTCAAAAATCTCGCGGCACATTCCGGAAACCACATCCTCGTTTCGTTCAACCTTACCTCCCAACCCGTTGTATTTTCCCAAATGGGAATCCCCCGGTCGGGCATTGCGATGAATGAGTAAAATCTCTTTTTGAGAAGGCGAAAAAACATAGCCCAAGGTTCCCATTATGGGCCGAAAAGTGTCACCCATTTTCCCCCCAAATTTCCAGTAGGTTTGGCGGGGCGACCACCCCACTCTCCGTGGGATCCTCCTTCCACCGCTTTCCCGCGCTGTCGTAGTAAAGAACTTTGCTATCACTCCACGACCAGACAGCAGTTGGCCTCATCCGCCTGGGACCGTTAACGGCGATCTCCAAGGCGCACCTAGCATCGTTTTTTACAAGGAAACGCAAATCCACTTTCGATTGGGCGGGATCCAAGTCCTCGCAGGAACAGACGGTTTCAATAATTCCCTGAAGGAGGACTCGCCATGGTTCCATGTTTATACCGGATGAGTTATTCAGGGAAATTTAACTGCCTTAGGGCCTCATAAAGGCCAATTCCCACCGTGGTAGAGAGGTTGATGCTTCGAACCTCGGGGCACACCATCGGAATCCTAAGACTGTTTTCGACATGTCGAGCCAGAAACTCCGGCGGCAACCCTCGGGATTCCGGACCGTAAAGGAGGCAGTCGCCGTCCTGAAATTGGACTTGGGAATAGACATTTGTGCCGCGAACAGAAAAGGGTTTTAATTTGTCATTGGGAAACATTTGTTCTAGTTGATCTAGACTTTGCAATGTTTTTATAGTAACATAAGGCCAATAGTCCAGTCCGGCCCGTTTGACGGCTTTATCGTCCATGCGAAAGCCGGGTTGGCCTACAATCCACAGTACCGTTCGGGATGCTGCGCACAATCGTGCCACATTGCCAGTATTGGGTGGAATCTCGGGTTCCCAGAGTGCAACATGAAGCATGAAGTAATTCCACAGTGTAAATTGGCATAGGAGCCGGTTGTTCCGGGAGGCCTCGGGGATGCTGTTTTTTATCGGAAACAAAGAAGTTCGTAATCCCAAGGCCGGATTATCCTCGGCTTTTGGGGCTGGTTTGCTTTTTTGGGCCTTGGGTTTTATATGGATGAGCGCACTGCTTAGCCAAGAACCCGCTCCTTGGACCTCTTCGCTTTCTTTAAAATCGTCCAACTTGTTTGGCAAATGGGGCGAATTCTTGGCCTTTGGCCTTTGGCGAGGGCTGGGACTGGGCGTCGTCCCCTTATCCTTCTTTTGGTTTTTCGTCGGATTTTGTCTAGTTCGGCCGGGCTGGCGATTCTCCATCATGATTCGCTTGATTGCTTTGGCTTCCTTGGTTCCCACAACCTGTTTACTGGGCCAAACTTGGGATAACCCCGTGCTGCAAGGGGGATTGGTTGGCCTTTGGCTAAAGAATCAATTGTTTGGCAATCAATTTCAACCCATTCTGATTGCCTCGCTCCTTCATTTGTTTGGGGTTTTCTGTTTACTGGGGCTGCCCCTGGGAAAGATCAGCCGCCTATTTTTAGCTCTGTTTCAGCCAAGCCCACCCGTGAAGGAATCCCTACCCGAGCCAATTTCAGCCCCCCCGGCGGTGCCGGTCATTGCCCAAGCCCCAAAACCCAAACCCAGATCCTCCCAAAAAGCGTCCGCCAAGGTGCCTGGTTTACCTTCATGGGACCTTCTTGAGGAATCGGTTCCTTTGGACGTGTCCAAATTCGAGGGAAAGCTGAGGGAACGGGCGGACCTGTTGGAAAAGACCCTGGCGGATTTTGGGTTGAAGGTCAAGGTGGTTGCCATCAACACCGGGCCGGTGATCACCCAGTTTGAGCTCAGTTTGGAGACCGGCCTTCGCCTAAATAAAGTCACCCGGCTTGCGGATGACATTTCTCTTAACTTGCGGGTCCCAAGCGTGCGCATTGTGGCCCCGATCCCGGGCAAAAACACGGTGGGAGTCGAGGTTCCCAACGAATTCCGGGCCATCGTTCGGATGAAAGAGGTCCTCCAGTCCATGGGGGATCAACTTACCAAATTCAAGATTCCCCTCTGCCTTGGCAAGGACAACGAAGGCCGCCCCTTGGTGGCCGACCTTGCCGATATGCCCCACTTGCTCATTGCCGGCAGTACGGGTACAGGCAAGTCGGTTTGTATGAATTCCATCATCCTAAGCATGCTGCTTACCCGGACACCTGACGAGGTCAGGATGATAATGATTGACCCGAAGGTGGTTGAATTGGGGGATTATGCCAAAATCCCCCACCTCATGCACCCGGTGGTTCACGATATGCGAAAAGCCGAGGCCATCTTGGCTTGGGCGGTGGACAAGATGGAAAAACGCTATGAGTTGCTTTACAAGGCAAGGGTTCGAAACATAGCCGGGTACAACGAACTGGGTCATGCCGAAGTATTGAAGCGCGTTGGGGATATTCCCGAATCGGACAGGGCGGAAATTCCCGCCAAAATGCCCTACATCGTGATCTTTATCGATGAGATGGCGGACCTCATGATGATGATGAAAAAAGAGGTGGAAACGCACATCATTCGCCTTGCCCAAAAATCGCGCGCGGCCGGCATCCATCTGGTGGTTGCCACCCAAAAACCAACCGTGGATGTCATTACCGGCCTGATTAAATCGAACCTCCCTTCTCGAATTTGTTTCAAAGTGGTTAACAAATCGGACAGCCGGGTGGTTTTGGACGAAATGGGCGCGGATCGCCTGCTTGGCAAGGGGGATATGCTCTACTTGCCCCCGGGAACTAGCCAACTCCTCCGGGCGCAAGGGACCTTTGCCAGCGACATGGAAATCCAATCCGTGGTCGGTTCCTTGGAAGGGGAGCAATTGTTTGTCAAAGAGTTGGTGGATCTTGAAGTCGCTCCCAAGGAGAAATCCGAAGGCTCCGGCAAAGCCCGATCCAAAGATGATCTTTACCAAGGGGCGGTTTTAGTGGTTATCCGCGAGGGTAGGGGGAGTGTTTCCCTCCTTCAAAGATCCCTTGGAATTGGCTATGGTCGGGCCGCTCGCATGATCGACTGGATGGCGGAAGACGGTGTGGTTGGTGCCTACAACGGCAGTAATGCTCGGGAAGTGGTGATTTCCCTCGAGGCGTGGGAGTATTTGAAAGATCGTAATTAAGCCAAACGATCAAATGATTCCGGCGAGTTTTCGCGAATCGGGCCGGAAAAACCATGAACAGGCCCCAATCCCAAGCAAGACAATGGGTGCGATCAGCTCGGTAAGGGGATGATTGACAAAACAGTGAACCGCGACCGCCCCGGTCAGGTTGAAAAAGAAACCGGCATAGGCCCATTCCTTGAGAAGGGCAAAGCCGGGAACCAAAAGGGCGACGCTGCCGGCAATCTTCCAAAAACCCAGGACCTTGCCAATATAGGGGGGCAATTCAAGATCAGAGATCATCTTGACCATATTTTCCCCTCCCCAAAAGTGCAAAATTCCCGCCGTCATCATGGCAAAACAGAATAAGCCCGTGGCGATCCAATACCCGATGAGTTTGGCTTTAATAGGACTATACTCTTCTTATAAGGGTCAAAATTTGAAAAAAGCCTTGGTCTCAAAGAGAGTCAAGGCTTGCATGGCACCGTAGCTTTGGGTTTAAGCAAAAAGCTCTTCCGCCCGTTTCCAATTGACAACCTTCCACCAAGCGGCCAAATAGTCCGCTCGCTTGTTTTGATACTTGAGGTAATACGCGTGTTCCCACACATCAATTCCAAGGATGGGGGTACGGCCTACCATGAGCGGGCTGTCCTGATTGGCCGTGGAATAGGCCGACAGTTTGCCGGTAGGGTCTTTCACCAACCAAGTCCAACCACTGCCAAACCGAGTCATGCCATTGGAGGTCATCAGGGCCTGGAGTTTTTCAACCGAACCAAATGTCGAAACAATGGCCTCTTTCAAATTGCCGGTTGGGCCTTCGGAACCACCGGCCTTCATCATATTCCAAAAATGAGTATGATTGGAATGCCCGCCACCATTGTTGATGACGGCCTGTTTGATGGCTGCGGGAACCTCGCCGATTTCTTTTAAGATCTGGTCCACCGGTTTGGCAAGCCATTCCACTTTGCCAGCAAATGCCTTGTTTAGGTTGTCGACATAGGCTTTATGATGCCTTCCCCAATGGATTTCCATGGTTTTCGTATCGATAACAGGCTCAAGGGCATCAAAGGCGTAGGGCAACTTGGCCAGTTCAAAACCATCCGCTTGGGCGGCAAAAAGGGGCTGGGTACCTGTAACGGCGGCAAAACCAAGGGCGGACGCCCCTTTGAGAAACAATCTGCGGCTGGGTTTCATGGAATGGTTCCTGAAAAAAGGAGAGACTCTAGTAAAATTGGAAGGGGCCTACCAAGCTAGGTTAGGGTCTCGGGTCCGATTTTGCAGTCAAAACCGTTTGGGATAATCTCTGGAACTGCTCCTTTTGCTTGGCGACCCGATTGCCGCAAACTCAGGTGTACCCTCCTTGCGATTCCCTGTAGAATGGTAGCTTAGGAGTATACAAATCATGGCCTCTAATAAAAACAATTGGCAAGATTTCGCAAAAGATCTGGGACTTTCCTTTGAGATCGATCCCAACGCCCCCGAATTGCCCCCCGAACCCGAAGTGGTTGTGGTAGAAACCGTTGTCGCCGCCGAAGTTGTGGTTTGTTCCAAGGATTTGGACACCGTCACCGCGGAGACGGTTGTTTCTGATTTGGAAACCGAAACCGGTTCCGAAGTAACCGAGGAACCCGGCGAACCCAAGCGGCGCAGGCGAGTACGAAAACGCCGTGGGCCTCGTGAAGAAACCGACGAAGGCAATGATGCTCCAGAAGGAACTCTTTTGGACGAAGGGGAAAATGCAGAGGGCCGGGAACTTGTCAGTGTCGGCGCGCCCGACAATGAGTTCCAGTCGGCGGTTGGGGAAAACTTGGTCCGCCATCATCGCCATCACCACGACGAAGAAGAAACTTCGGAGGACAACGAGCCTTTTGTTCTCGAAGACCTTTCCGACTTAAGCTTGCCCAATTGGACCGAATTGATCGACTCGCTTTATCGGCCGGAACGCTAACGGTAGAGCCTTTGGGATAAGCCTTGAACCTTTGATGGACCATTCGCCCTTGTCGGCGGGTGGTCCATTAGCATTTGGCCTTACCATTTGGCCTTGGGGAAATCGAGGAAGTTTTTCAAAAGGTTAGGCCCCTCGGTGGTGAGAAAACTCTCGGGATGA
Organism: Gemmataceae bacterium; assembly: GCA_009691815.1. Taxonomy (GTDB): domain Bacteria; phylum Planctomycetota; class Planctomycetia; order Gemmatales; family Gemmataceae; genus SYLG01. The sequence continues at coordinate 5,743 of SIAL01000040.1, forward strand.
AATTGCACCCCGTGCAGGGGAAAAGTCTTGTGACGGACCCCCATGATTTCTCCTTCCTCAGTCCAAGCGGTAATTTCAAAATCCGGGTTGTGAAAGGTCTCGCGGCGGATGACGAGCGAGTGATACCGGGTGGCGTCGAAAGGATGCGGCATGCCGACAAAAAGCCCGCGGCCATCATGATGGATAGGGGAAACTTTGCCGTGCATGACCCGGGAATTTCGGACGATTTCCCCGCCGAAATTGTGGCCAATACATTGATGCCCAAGGCACACCCCAAGGATGGGAACCTCTTGATAAAAGGCCATGATCACTTCGTTTGAAATGCCGGCCTCTTTGGGGGTGCAAGGCCCCGGGGAAATTAGGATGCGATCGGGTTTTAGGTCCCGGACCGTGCCCAAATCTATCTTGTCATTTCGGTGAACCAAGATTTTAAGGGTATTGTCGATTTCACCAAACCGTTGGACAAGGTTGTAAGTGAAGGAGTCATAGTTATCAATGATTAGGATCATTTCAGGTCGTTTTCCTCATACACCGTGTGTTCCGGATAGGAGCCGCGCCAACCGCCGGGCCCAAGGAACCGCTTCCGCCGCAACCACTGTTCGGTCAAGGTCCGGGTCCTTCACCTCCACCGAGAGCGCGCCCCCGTAGCCTCCCCGGGCCAGCGCCCGACCGAGCGATTCCCAATCGACCGAACCGCGACCGGGTGCCCGATATTCCACTGGAGCAAGGCCCCTCCCAGACCCAATCGGATTGATTAAGCTGGACCCCCCGTCAAGCCGGGTTGTGACATCCTTCAAATGCACATGCCAGATCCGATCGGCAAAGGTTCGCACAAATTGGACCGGATCCACTCCCTGCCAAACAAGGTGGGCGGGATCTAGGGTGAAACCCAATGCCTGATGCCCACTTAAGGTTTCTAGCAATCGTTCGGTGGAGGGGATGTCAAAGGCCATTTGCCCAGGGTGAATTTCCAAAGCAAAGCGAATGCCACAATCCAGGCACGCATCCAAAACGGGCTGAAATCGGGAGCTAAGCAAACCAAAGGCTTCCTCCACCTCATCGGCTCCCGGGGCCGGATAGGTCCAAAACCGTGACCAAATAGGGGAACCCGTAAAACCACTTACCAAGCCGATTCCAAAAGACTCAGCCGATCGCAAAAGGGCTTGGAATTCCACCATGGCCCTTTCCCTCACCCCAATGGATTCACCATCCCCATAGACATGGGCGGGAAGAATCTTCCGCGAATGGGGACCTATGGGATCACAAAGGACCGTGGTCAAACCGTGGGCGGAAAGGATGGGAATATCGAGTCGATGGCGTCCCAAAAGCTCCCGGGTGGACTCCAAAAACCCGTCCCCTTTGGCATGGGTAACCAAGTCCCAATGGCCGGGCCCGACTACTGCTTCAAACCCATCGTAACCCCAATCGGCACTGCTGGGAGCAAGGTCCGAAAGGGGAATATCACGAAAGGAATTCGTGCAAAGGAGAACGGGATGGGACATGCGTTTTCTCCCAAAGTCTAAAGGGTAGCCTTACTTGATGGATACGGTTCTAAGGGGCCTCAAGGAGTTGGAGGGGCCCCATCCAAAACGGATAGGGAAATGGCACCCGGCTTGGTGGTCAAAGGGGTTCCCCCGCCACATCCCCCTTCTTTTACAATTTCCTCGGAGGTCGGTTTGGAAGAACTCGGTTTGTAATCGGGCACCACCACCGGAGCAAAGGCCGGATCGTCCTCTTCGTCTAGGTAAATGTCCTGCATTTCCACATCATCCGTCTTTTTGCGAAGTTGCAGATAAATCCCGGTGAGGAAGCACCAGAAGAACGAATAACCCAACCCAATCACCGGCAATACTGCCAAATAGAGCCATCCTGACGCAAGGAAGGCCCCGGTTCGTTGGTTGGCGGTCAAGGACAGACGATATTGCTCAAGCCTTTGGGGGTTGACCGCTCCGTTTTCGACGATCGGATTCCCCCCGACTTGGGCACCCTCCAAGAGCAAGGTCCGCCAGCCAAAAGTGGTCGGGGCATAGACGAACAGGAACTCGGGAGATCGGCCCACGGCCACCACTCCGGGCGTTTGCGCAACTCCCCATTTGGCAAGGTAGACCCCAACCGAGGCGACCCAACAAACAAAGATTAAACAAATCGCGCTGTATACGGTGCAAAAGAGTCCGGCCCCAAGGGCAAACCATCCCTTTTGACCCAAATAGCTATAGGGTTTGGTGGTGGCGGCAAACGCATCATCCGAGTCGACCGAAATCGCCACGGTCATGATGGGCCAGCCCAACAGACCGAAGGAAATCACCGTCAAAACCAACCCCGAGACCAACATCACCACCCAGCCCAACCCGCTGAAAAGGATGTCGCCTACCCAGGGAATCATGTGAAAGAAACCAAACACCACCATCCCAAGGAGGATGACTCCGCCAGGAACCAATGGTAACCAAGGGGCAAGGAGGTAGTTTTCCCGGCGCGCCTTCACATAGCCAAAGGCCTTGCTGATGCTGATGGTTTGTTTGCGAGTGAATTCAAACGCTGCGATCCGGCTTATCATGCCGCCGATTAAGGTCCAGACACTGACAATGCAGCCCAAAAGACCCAAGAAAAAGAGCCGTTGTCCCGCTGAAGCATTGGGGTGGATCAAATAATAAAGCGGCAGGAAAACCTTGCAAAGGGGCTCTAGGGCGAACGAAATCTCCGATTTGACAAGTTGGGTAAATCGCTCAAAAACCCCACTTGCCCCTGGGCCTCCCAAGGCCAGCACCGGGTTGGGACCACGATCCTCGGACCAAAGGCACGATCCCAAACGGTTGGACGGTTTGGCTCTGCCCAATTGGTTCGCAATGTTTTTGGCCTGTTCGGGGGAAACACCCTCCATGGGAAGGGCCAATTTGGCCAAAGCCTCTTTGAGCTGTAACGATGCGGAGGGGTCAAAGGGCTTATCCTCCTCCAAACCCTTGGTAAGGGCGAGATATTCCTGTTGGGATTGGGCCAGATCGGCCAGACCCAAAACAGAATGAGGCCCCGTTCCACCAACCCCGGCAACTTCATGCCACAGGTTCCAGCGGGATATTTCCAGTTTATAGGCATCCCACGACACCGTTTGTTCGTCATTGGCAAATACGGGGGGCGGGGCGCTAGGGGCGAATAGGGCCACCAAAGACATCATAAGCCCGTTGGCGGCAAGGACCCCAAGGATGGCAATCCCGACTTTCTTGATGCTAAGGCCAATGTGTAGACCTTGCGCAAGGTAGCCAATGACGCTCAGTCCGGGGTAGCTATTCCCTGGTGATTCTTGTTTGCTATTCATGATCCCCGGCTTCTTTCAGTGATGTCGTGCAAAAATCCTTCTTCACTTGGTTATTATGGCAGGATAAGCCAAGGGTGGTAGGATCAGGGGTTTGGATTTGTCCTACAAAAAAACTCGGCCCGGTCATCAGGGGTTAGCCTAATGACCGGGCCGGGGAGCGTTGCGGTTTCGCGTCAGGGGTGACGAAACCGCACGGTCGGGAGCTCGTTAGAACACAAAGGCGAAGCCGGCGGTGAATCCATCCAGCAGACGGAAGGTGGATTTGAAGTCCGGATTAACACCCATCCAGTCGAAGGAAACAGGTACCGGGCTGGAGATGGTGTTGAAGAACATCATTACATCATAACCCACTCGCAGTTCGATCCCTTCAAAGGGATACCAGTTGAGGCCCAGGTTCGCCTGAAGTTCAGGAACAAAGGTGTACTGCTTGCGGCTACGCTTGCTGGAAGGCGTTAGATTTTTGGTGGTGAATTCGTACTTGGCCCGTGAGTTTACGATGTCCACCATGGCGGCGGCTCGCATATCAAGGAAGCCGGCAAACCCGTGGCCCCAATACCATTCTTGTTGAACACCCGCAAAGAGCCCATACATACGGTTGGAAACGATATTGGTGTAAAGGGCGCTGTCGTATTCCCCAGAGTCACCCTGGATGTTCACATCCGTGGTGGTCCAAGCGAATCGTTCCCAGAACCATGCCGCCCGAGGACCAACCACTGACGAAACCCGATAGTTTTCGGTCTCGAAGATGGGTTTGCGGTAGGTCGCTTCAAGCTGTTGGAATTTCTGGGTAAACTTTAAGGTCATCAACTCCGCGCCATTCCAGATACCATAGGCGGTGCCATAGGCAAGTCCGGGACCAGGGGATGAAGCGGGGGGTGGGTTGTCGACTTCACCCGAGATGTTGCGCACATCATCCAATGGGCCGCTAAAGTTATTGGGAAAGTTGTAAACAGGCCCATAGAGGTAGCTATTTGCCAAGTTGGAACCGAACTGGAGATTTTGGGGCACAAAGGACGACCCGCCAGTATAGGAGGTCGGGGCCATATAAAGAAAATCCACAGTAAAACTTGACGAATCCTCAAACTTCCAGCCTGCTTCAAACTTAAAGCCGGGCGAATAAGTAGAGGGACCGCTAACTTGATTGGTGTTAAGGGCTTCTACCCCGCTTCCCTGGAATGATCCCGGAAAGCCCGCCGGATTGGCTGCCGTTGCTGTAGCTGCCCCGGTGGTGTCGTAGAACCCTCGAACCGCAAGGGTTTCATTCCCCATGGGATTCGTCTGGCGATACATTAAGTAACTGCCACCAATAAAAAACCCACTATCGGGCCTTGTATGGTAAAGCGGCAGGGGCAATTGGAAATCGGGCGGTGCCGCATCCTCGCCCCGCGATGCACCGGTCAATGCCAGTGTCAGGCATCCCAGGATTCCAAGGCTCCTGGTCAATTGGTTTTTCATCTCCCTGACTCCTCCCTTACCCTGACAATTGGCGAGCCAGTCCAAATCCCCCCGGACGACTGGCCAACACCCACATTGTTTTCCGCAAACGCTCCGTTGCGGAGGCCAAGATGTGGGCTTATCTCATGGATAAAATCACCCAACTCTCAGGGTCACATCGTTACTATCGGCACTTTGAACGGAAAACTCCTAAAAATTCCTTCGATCCTTACAAACCTTTTTTTCGGAATATCCGGCAAGACAGGAAGAATAATCAAATGGGGCAAGATCACAGTCAACCCAAAGTCGGCAAATTTCCCAAATTAGCAAATGCCACTCGCCCTCTGGGGGCACACCATTCCGTGGCTGGGGGTTTGATCAACGCCGTCACCCTTGCCAAGGACTACCGGTCCACCGCCTTGCAAATCTTCACCAAGAACGCCAATCAATGGCTGGGGAAGGCCATTTCCGATACCGATGCCACCAGATTTCGATTAGGGGTTGTTGAGGCGGAGCTTAGATTTGTGGTCTCCCACGACTCTTACCTGATCAATTTGGGTTCGGCCAAGGAAGACCTGTTTGCCAAATCGGTCGACGCTTTTGTGGATGAGCTGCAAAGAGCCGAGTTATTGGACCTATTTGGGGTGGTGACCCATCCCGGCGCACATCTCGAATCCACCCCGGAGGAGGCGCTACTTCGGGTGGTGAAAGGCTTGAATACAGCGCACAAAAATACCCAAGGGTTCAAGGTGAAAACCTTGATTGAAACCACCGCCGGGCAAGGAACCAGTTTGGGGTGGCGGGCGGAACAGATCGGTTGGATCCTTGACAGGGTGGACCAACCTGAAAGGGTAGGGGTATGTCTAGATACCTGTCACCTATTTGCTGCCGGGTATGCCATGTCCCCGGGCGAGGAATTGGAATCCACTATTGACCTAATGGCGCAGGGGTTTGGTTTGAAAAATATCAAACTCATCCACACCAATGACAGCAAAAAGCCCCTAGGTAGTCGCGTGGATCGACATGCTCATATTGGCCAGGGTTGTATTGGCATCGAAAGCTTAAGGGCATTTGTCATGCACCCAAAGTTGGCCCATTTGCCCCTTATTCTGGAAACCCCAAAAGAAAAAAACGAAGCCGGGGAGGAGATGGATGATGTCAATCTCCGGCTTATTGAGGGATTTCAAAGTCACCAGTTATAGCCCCTTGGCTCGGATTAAATCGGCCATTTTCGCCCCTTCTCTGGGGATGGCAACCAAAGGCTCTTCGTCCCCTTCGTATTCAAGCACCAGAGACCCTCGGTATTTCGCCTTGGATAACATTTCCAATATCCGAGGATAGTCCATCGCTTCTTTGGCCTTCCCTTTGGGCTGCATATCCACCTTGACCTGGACCACCGCCGCATACGGGGCCAGTTTCTCCAAGTCGCCGTAGGGGTCTTCGGTGTGAAAGTTGCCCGTATCAAGGTTGACGGCAAACAAGGGATGATCTACCGCCTTTACCAGATGGAGGAGTTGATCGGCCGTGGAGGTGATTCCGCCGTGATTTTCCAGTGCCAAAAGGACCCCATAAGGCTCGGCGCGCTTGCAGGCGGTCTTGATCCCCTCGATCGCCCTTGCAACTGCTGCCGCTTCGGTGTCCCCCTTGGGAGTCCTGCCCGCGAATATCCGAAGGGTGCGGCCACCCATGATGGCCGTGTTTTTGGCCCACTGAACCGTTGAGGCAATTTGCTCTTCCAGGGCCTTTTCCTCCTTGAGGCAGAAATCATTTCCCACCGCCGACCCGGTTATTTCCAAACCCAATTGAGAGCAGTGGGCTTTGAAATGGGCCAAAAAAGCCGGGGTACTCTCTTTGAAGTAGTACGAGGTGGGTTCCACCCCTTCGAATCCCCATTCCGCAGCCTTGGAAGCAAAGCCGAACAGATCCATTTTGGGCGCCTTTAGGTCCAGATATTTCCTGAGGCTATAGGCAGCCAAACCGGTGCGTAAACTGGGCTTACCAAGCCTTTTGAGCGGGTCGATTCCTCGGACTTTATGAGCGACCATGGGTAAGGACAAAAGCGGGGTGGCCATTGCCACACCTAATCCACCAAGGCTGGTGGAAAGAAATTGGCGCCGATTCGCCTGGACATCAATCGAGTTGGCTGGGGGTCGCATGGTAGCCTCCTAAGGAATGGTTAGCCAAAAACGAAAAACTCTTCCCTATTCATTGGTGAAAGTCTAGGATGTATTGCTCCGAGTAAGGATATTCGGCAGGTTTTTCCCCTGTTTGCAAACCGAAATCCAGGCGAGCGTGGAGCGGAAGCTCCATGATTCTTTGGTTGGCTGGTGCCTGATTCTTGTTTGGCTGGTGGCGGTAAAGACTCAGAAACTCACGAAATCCAGGCGAGCGTGGAGCGGAAGCTCCATGATTCTTTGGTTCGTATTACGACTCAAAATCGTCCCAAACCGACAAAAATCCAGGCGAGCGTGGAGCGGCAGCTCCATGATTCTTTGGTTCGTATTACGACTCAAAATCGCCCGTGACGGGCAAACAGCCAACAGGCAAACCGGCAACCTATCCGCCCTTGCGAAAACGAATTCAAATCATTCGACCTATTTTTCGACCGCCTCAAACAAACGGCGGGGAGCCAGAATGGGGCGAAAATATTCCGCGGGATAGAGATAGTCCTCGCCCGAGGCGTCCACCACCCGAAGCAGACGGTTTGCCTGAGCGGTTGGATCCCGCCGAATCTTGTATACTTTGAGTGGTTCCAGATCCACATTCCCGCCACTTTTAACACAGACCACAAATTGTAAACCAGGCGTACTTAATCGTAAAGGGGCCAAACGCACCTGTTTAGTCGAGGAACTTTTTGATTTTGAAATCTTTTTTCCCGATCCCGTGTGCTTCATACCAATGGACCTATGCTTCTCGTAATTCACCAGTAGGCAATTTTATCCGAGCCTGCCCTTTCATCTTACGCCATGTTCCACCCAAACCATATTTCTTTTGGAGTTTGTTCCGAGAACGAACCCCTTTGCCTTTACTAATCAACACGACCTCGGTTAGGTCGCTGATGATCTCGAAAAACATTCAGACACCTTGAGAAAGCCTCAGATGTTGTATTGCCTTTTGCCTGTTGACATAAAATTTCTTTTGCCAGACTCCCCCTAGATACTTCGAGAAGGAGAATTCGGGGGTTTTTTCCTGTTTGCAAAAAAGCCATAGGCAACCGTCGTGCGTGAACCCACTGATTCTTGTTTGTCCGGTGACTGATTCTTGTTTATCCGGTGACTGATTCTTGTTTGTCCGGTGACTGATTCTTGTTTGTCCGAGGTCGGTTTAGAAACCCAAACCGACAAAAATCCAGGCGAGCGTGGAGCGGAAGCTCCATGATTCTTTGGTTCGTATTACCATCCAAAATCGCCCCAGACCGACAAAAATCCAGGCGAGCGTGGAGCGGAAGCTCCATGATTCTTTGGTTCGTATTACGACCTAAAATCGACGGAGCTAAAGAGTCAGGTTCCAATTGTGCGAAGCACCCGAAGGGCCGTTCCGGCAATTGGAACCTGACCCTTTAATGGCCCCTACCGTGCCTGCCGCCTTCGGTTTTTGGGGAATTATCCCGTAAGCGGTGGGTTGGGAGGGGTCTTGTTGTCGCCCCATTCTTTGTGCCGGTGCCATGGTCGGATCTGGGCAACCCCCAGATTGTGCTTTTTGAGCCACCGATAAATGTACTTGGGGTGGAGGGAAATAGAAAAGTGTTGGGCCAACAGGCGGCAAATGGCTGGGCCATCCCATTTTTCTTGGGGGATGTCCAAGGACCCTGGGGATTGGGTAAGGGCCGCCCCGATCGCCTCTTGGTGGGTGGTGGATAGTTCTCGGGGATTGCCACCGTGCCGTTTCGCCCGAAGTCAATCCGGGCCTTTTTCTTGAAACCGCCTT
>SIAL01000041.1 GCA_009691815.1 Gemmataceae bacterium
TAATGCGATGATCGCTAAGGGCGGTGTGGGCAATATCAGTACTGGCCCGACGGGGAAGATGGCAGGCAGCACAGTCATTCTGGCGCGCAAGGCGGTGTACCAGAGGTTGGGAACAGGGAGGTAATATCCCCCTCGTCGGGTCTGTTTTCTCGGGGGTGGCGACAGTGGTCGTCACCCCCTCTTTTGGTGTATCGTTGGCGTGGCATTTATAGCATTGATTGCGGTACCACACTTTCCGGTCCTTTTCGGGGGGCATGAAATGGGGATCGTGGCAGGTCATGCAGCCCAAGACACCCGAGCTTTTTTGGAAACATTTGCTGGCATGCATCTGCTCCACTTGGCCCACCGCTTTGTTCTTTTCCCCGAGGATGGGGTTTCGCGCCCAAACCACCACAAAGTCCGATAGCTTTAAACCGGGCCTCCAATTTTCCAATCGCAATCCTTCTTTTTCCACCCGCTTTTCCCCTTGCAGGTGGCATTGATTACAAACCGATTCCCGAAGTTCCGGCTCCAAACGGGCCGGATTTACCACGGAGGTATCGGGGGGGCCTTTCCCCTTTCGATTGGCCCCTGTACCATAGGCCGTCTCTGGATCATTGGCCCTTTCAACACAGTGCAATTTCCCGGGACCGTGACATCGTTCACAACCGATCCCAAGGTTTTTTGTCGCAAATGGCTCAAACTTGTTCTGTGTTCCTGCGATCAATTTTACCTGATTGGTGTGGCAAAACAGACAAAGCCTGGTGACGGGTCGGCCTGGGTTTTCTTGATCCAATTGCAAACCCGGGGAAATGTCCCAGATACCGATGCTGGAAAACCAACTCATCGAGGTTTGGTAGAGCCAGCCATGTTGCTCCAAGATATAGGACCGACCACGGTGTCCGGACCCGATGGCCACGGCATAATCCACTTCTCGGGTGACAACCGGTCGGGATTTATTATCCAGAAAGGTTTCGGATTGGTGGAGTCCCTTGTCTCCCCTATTTTCGATCTTATAAGTTACATTTCCATTGGTCACCGAGGTTTGAGAATCCGCGTCAAAACGCTCGATTCCCGTTCTCCCGGCAAGATCCGGCTTGCCTGAATACGATGACGATCTGGCCATCGTGTGGGTCCCGTGATAGCTGTCACAAATCCCCTCATGGCAAACCCGACAAGCATCGTCCCCAACATATTCCACCTCGGGCCGAACATTGCGCCAAATCACCCCTTTGGCCAACCTCGGGTCGGCCACTTCAGTCAGCGCCAGACTCTCGACATCCGGGTCCGCTGCTTGTGGGTCGGGGGCATTGGTATTTGGCCGCTTTAGGATCCCAAAATAGACAACGACCCCAAGGGCAAAAATTCCCAGTACCGCAATTTTCCAAATGGGGTTTTTCAAGATGGGTTCCTTTAAGCCTATTTGGTATTCGTTTTAAGGTTTCTGTGGCTTCCCTTGCCACGGCACCTTTTCGCTAGCAATATTGGGAAATCATTCCATCCCTAAAAGCCTACACGGATTGTGTTTTAGAATGTCCTTCCATTGGCCTTGGACCATTCATGGCAAGGAACATTTCTCCAAGTACCAATCCCTTATTTCAATTCGTCAAAATCCAAAGCTTTCAAGGATTTTATGCGGAACCTGTTTGTGATCATGGACCTTAATTCTTGACGGGAACGGCTTTTCAAATCGGCAAGGACTTTGGCGGGAAGGGGTCCAAATCGACCTTCAAGCAAGTTTACTGCCATTTCGAAGAGTTCAACCCTTCCCCTTTTCCATCCCCTTTTCTATTCCTTCCTTTCTCCCCTGTTTCACTCCCTGTTTTAGGCCTTTTTCGATGCCTTCTTCATAAATTGTTTTGTTCATGGCTTTCACTCCTACAAAGGTTTCCGTCGCTAGTAACTTGTCATATTCCGCCATGTGCTTGGCCCCCATGGGGAGGTACGCTCTCACACATTCCCCCAAAAGAAAGCGTTCGTGGGTTTTTAAGGCTGCTTGGCTGATTTTCCGAAGCGCCGCCGCCCCAACCCAGGCAATACTCTCCGCCGGAATGTCCATCAACGCGGTTAGGGCCACCGCCAACAAGCTTTCTTTCTTCATATATTCTAACGCATTCAAACCCTTAAGCGCCACATAAAGAAAGCGCATTACTTGGATTTCCAAACCAAATAGGGAATCCCGATGCTCCATGAAACCATGACCTGGACCGCCCCGGTTCAGAAAGATTATGATGGGTAGAACCAACAACTTGGTCTGATTTCTTAAATGAATGTAATAGGTGGGCTATCGGTTCATTATCGAGGTTTTGCTCTTGCTCGATTCGATTTCCAAATGGATCAGCACAAAACATTCTTTAGCCTTTTTCCCGGAAGCATCCAGTATTGGCTCAGCGCCAAGACCTTGGCGAATTTTGAGCTTGGCCACCAAATCGAGGGAATGCCTTGAACCGTCCGGAGGATGGGGGAGCAATTCGGTTGGCTCCCAATCGACGGAATCCAGCACAGGACGGTTGGCGTATTTAGGGAAAAAGAGCCGAAGGAAATCGGGGAAAAACTCTTTGATTAGGGCTTTAAACCGTTGAACATGATCAGGCATGGGGACCACCCCGGCAACGAGTAGGGACGAGAAAACCCAAAGGACATAACCATTTCCTATCCCAAAATCGGAGTAATAGCCAATCGGCCCATGAAGGGTTATCCCTTTCTTTCCTTTCGCTCCTGTAGGTGTTTTGTTACCTCTAATACCCCACGCGTGTTGAAAACATCTTCCGCCTCGCACCAACCCCTTCGGGCAACCTCCAACCCATATCGAATGTTGGCGATCTCGTTGGTGGCGTGGGCATCGGGGTTGATCACCAACAGTATTCCAAGCTCCCTAGCCCGCCGGACATGAATCCAATCCAGATCCAATCGCCATGGATTGGCATTGATCTCGATCATTACCTGGTGTTTCATAGCGGCCGCCAACACAGCATCAAGATCCACGGCATAGGCGTTACGCCGAAGCAATAACCGCCCGGTCGGGTGACCAAGCATCGTGACGCTGGGATGGGAAATGGCTTTAATGATCCTTGCCGTCATCTCGTCTTTGGGTTGGTTCATGTACATATGAACGCTGGCGACAACATAATCAAACCCCGCCAACAACGCATCATCATAATCGAGCGATCCATCCTCAAGGATGTCCACCTCGGTTCCCTTAAAAATGTGGACCCCTTCCAGTTTCGCATTAAGGAGATCTACTTCGGTCCACTGCTTTTTGACCCGATCCGGGGTTAACCCGTTGGCAATACCCAAAGACTGGCTATGGTCCGCGACCCCAAAATACTCCAGCCCCAATTCCCGTGCGGCCAGGGCCATCTCCTCTAGGGATGCGTTGCCGTCACTTGCGGTGGTGTGGTTATGGAAAATCCCTTTGAGGGCTCCCATGGGGATCAGGTTCGGTAGGCCCGATTTTGCTTTAGGGTCGGCGGCGGCGATCTCCCCAGTCATCTCCCTCAGTTCGGGGGGAACCCAAGCAAGGCCCAGATGTCGGTAGATCGATTCTTCCGTGGGACAGTCGAGCGGACCATTCGGACCGGCGAGGGCATATTCATTGAGTTTGTAACCGGCTTCGATGGCAAGACTTCTTAAACGAACATTGTGCTCCTTGGACCCTGTAAAATAAGCAAGCGCCGGGGCAAAGTTTTCCGGGGCAACCAACCTCAGGTCGGCACCCAACCGCGAACGGCCAGACAACATCATCGGATTGCGCACTTCCAATACGACGCTGGCTTTGGTTTGCCCCCTACCCGAAACATGGACCACCTGCGGATAGGCCACAAATACATCCATCACACCCTCGGGATCCACCCCTGGGGCAAGGGTGGCAACAATATCAATGTCTTTGACAGTATCCCGCAATCGGCGCAAGCTTCCCGCGATCTCGATCCTTTGAACCCCTTCGATTTGTCGGAGCCTATTTACCAAATCGTTGGCCACCTCAAGAGCAATGGGGCGGTGAACCCGTCCTTCGCCCTCTTTCAGAAAAGCAATCCCCTCTAGGATGTTTACCTGAGTCTTTGGACCAAATCCCTTGACCTTGGCTATCTGGTCCGACTCGCAGGCTTCTTTGAGTGCGACCAACGAGGCGATCCCAAGCCCCTCGTACAGCGCCTTGACTTTTTTGGGCCCGATACCCGGCAGCCGCAACATTTCCAAGAGTCCGGGAGGCACCTGCCCCCTAAGGTGTTCGAGTTCCTCCAAACGGTTGGTCTTGTGTAGGGTTTCGATCTTTATCAAAAGCGCCTTGCCTATGCCATCAACCTTGGCAAGGTTACCCTCCGCGATCAGGTTATCCAAAGGCTGGGTTAAGGTTTCCAAGGCCCGGGCCGCTTTGCGATAGGCATTGATCTTGAAAACATTCTCGCCCCGAAGCTCAAGGAGTATGGCAATCTCGTTGAAGACAGCGGCAATTTCGTTGGCGTCCATTGAATGCAAATCCTCCCTAAAAGGTCACGGCACTATTTTAAGACACCTTGGCCCATGATGTTCCTCGTGGAACAATCCCGGTGTTCCCCTACCCATCATGAACCCTGACCCAAGCAAGCTGGAAACAGATAACCAGCCACAGGCCCAAACTTACGGCGATGTTCATCCAAAAGAAAGCCATTTCCACCCGTTTCAATTCCCTCGGCCGAACCAGCGAATGTTCATAGCAAAGGATTAGGGCAACCATGGCCAGCCCGGCCCAAAAGATCCCACCCATTTTGGGTTCCGCCCAAGGGAGTAGGGCCAGCAACCCAACCATGATCCCGTGGGAAAGACCGGCAAGGCGCAGGGCATTTCTTGCTCCCACCCGACTGGGCAAGGAGAAAAGGCCGGTCGTTCGATCGAAGGCTTCATCTTGGCAAGCGTAGATGATATCAAACCCGGCAACCCAAAACAGGACGGCGAAGGAAAGGACCGAAGGGACGGCAAGCTCACCCCAAATCTGGTCCCCCCGAATCGCCACCCATGCCCCTGAGGGAGCACAGGCAAGGGCCAAGCCCAACCAATAGTGGGCCAGGCTGGTGAAGCGTTTGGCATACGAATAGCCCAATAGCCAAAGAAGTACCGGGCAGCAAAAATAAAGGGGATACCAATTGCCCAAGGGCAAGAAAATCAGGGTTCCGAGGACAAAGCCCAAAGAAGTAAGGATCACAAAACAGCTGACCGCCCCCACCGAGAGTTGTCCAGAGGGAAGGTGCCGGGAGGCCGTTCGAGGGTTTTTGGCGTCCAAGTGTCGATCCACCAACCGATTAAAGGCCATTGCCGCCGACCGAGCACATCCCAAACAAACGACGATTCCCAATAGTGTCAATGGTTCAAATCCTTGGCGATCCCAAGCAATCATGGCCGATGCCAACGCAAACGGAAGGGCGAACAGCGTGTGGCTGAAGCGGATCAATCCCAGCAGTTTTGTGGTCAAACTCGGCATGTTTAGGTCCTGGCCCTTTTCCATCTCATCCTAGAGTGACGGGGGCTCCTTGGAAAAGAAGCGGTGAAATTCGGAAACAGGGGCTAACCATTGGGTCAGAAATCGTTAGCATGGTGAGTATGGAGCATACCTTGACGCGAGTGCGTTGGGGCCGCCACCACCCGGTGGCACGGGGACCATGACCCTTTCACGGGGTTACCGTTGCTTGGATAGTCGAGGCCTGGCCGGGTCTTGATGCGCGCACCGTCCCCGTAATACCGGGGTGTTGTGGTGAAGACGCATTTTGGGCCAATCCGCCTGAAGTCTCCGTCTCAATTCTCCCAAAACTTCCGGGGTTTGTCTCCGGGTGCGTTTTCTGTTTGATGGCGCCAATTGGCGTTTGAGGGGCTTTGCTATGAACGGTGCCGACCTGATCAAGGGTGTGGATTTTCTTAACCGGGAAAAAAACATCCCCCGCGACCTGATCTTTTCAGGGATCGAAAAAGCCGTCCGCTTGGCAATCTCCAAAAAGTACGAGACCGAGGATGGAATTGTTGTCTCGATCAATCGTGAGACCGGGGACATCACCGCCCGCTTCGGGGATGTAATCCTTACCCCTGACGAATTGGGCCGCATCGCCGCCCAGTCGGCCAAGCAGCTAATGATTCAGAACTTTCGCGAAGCCGAGTCGGAAGAGGTTTACAACAAATACAAAGACCGCAAGGGTGACATCGTTTACGCCATCGTCCAGCGCGTCGAACGGGGTTTGGCCCTTTGCAACCTCGAGGTGGACAAGGCGGAAGCAATCGTTCCCAAAAGCGAACAAATTCCGGGTGAGATGCCCCACCCCAACGAGCGACTCAAGGCGATCATTCTTGATGTTAGGCGCACGGGCAACCGGGTCAAGATTGTGCTTTCCCGGACCCATCCTGACTTTCTCCGCCGCCTCTTTGAAGAAGAGATCCCTGAAATTCAGGACCATGTTGTCGAGCTTCGGGCGGTCTCCCGGGAAGCGGGCCACCGATCCAAGGTCGCCGTTTCCTCGGTGGACATGAAGGTCGATTGTGTGGGCGCCTGTTTGGGCACCAAGGGAAATCGAATCAAATCCATCATCGAAGAATTGGGAGGTCAGGAACGAATTGATGTCGTTCGCTGGAACGACTCGCTTCAAGTTCTTATCGACAACACTCTAAAGCCCGCCAAAGTCGACGAGGTTTTCCTTTATGAAAAACTCGGTCGCGCCATCGTTCTGGTAAAGGATGACCAACTTAGCCTGGCCATTGGTCGCAAGGGTCAAAATGTCCGGTTGGCCTCGCGGCTGGTCGGTTGGGATATTGAGATCATGACCGAGTCAGAATTCACCGGAAGCCTTGAAAAGGCCGAGGCCTTTTTCAACCAAATCCCGGGTATCACGGACGACCTCGTTCAACAATTCATTGAGGCCGGTTGCCTTAGTTACTCGGACCTCGAATGTCTTGAGCCCGAGTACATTGCCGAACTGGCCGGCATCACGGAAGAGGCCGCGGACGATATGCTCGAATGGGCAGAGGAAACCGCACGCACCATCGAGGTCGAACCACGCTCCCGCGGACCGCGAGAGGTGTCGGTTCCCAAACCCGTTGATACGGGTGATTATGCCGTGGACGAAGGTCTTTTGGGTGGCGGTTCGAGTGAAGTGGCCCCCTCCGACGCGACGGAAGATGTCGGCGATGAAGAAAAACAGACCGCCGTGGCGGACTTTCTTAACACTCCCTCCGACCCCGAAACCGGACCAACCCCCGAAGGCGAAGTAACCGCATAATCTTTGGATGATTGCCCACCCGTGGGCATGTTGGGAACAAAACGCAAACAGGGCCCGGAGGATTATCCCCCGGGCCCTGTTTGTTTTTGTTTACCTTTTTGGGTTAGAACCCAAACTCGGGACGCCTCTCCGCAAGTTGGTTCTGAAGCCTTTGAACGATGCTTGAATGCATCTGGCTAACCCGGGATTCACTCAGGTCTAGGGTACTGCCGATCTCCTTCATCGTCATGTCCTCATAGTAGTAGAGGATGATGATGAGGCGCTCGTTTCTGTTGAGCCCCCGGGTCACAAGCCGCATTAGGTCGCGATTTTGAATCTTGTGGGTGGGATCTTCGGCCTTCTTGTCCTCGATGATATCAATCTCGCGAACATCTTTGTAGCTGTCCGTTTCATACCATTTTTTGTTGAGGCTGACCTGTGTTACTGCGGTGGCCTCGGCGGCGAGTTTGGTAAACTCCTCCACCGGAATGGCCATTTTCTCGGCCATCTCATCAGGAAGAGGCGGGCGACCCAAGGAGCCCTCGAGTTGTTTGCGGGCCGCTTCCACTTTACCGGCCTTGCTTCGAACAAGCCGGGGAACCCAGTCCATGGTCCGTAGCTCGTCCAGCATTGCTCCACGAATTCGGGGAACACAGTAGGTTTCAAACTTGACCCCTCGTTCCAGATCGAATGCATCAATGGCGTCAAGGAGCCCAAATAAACCGGAGCTGGACAGGTCGTCAAGTTCGACGCCATCAGGCAGTCGGTTCCAGATCCGCTCCGCGTTATAGCGGACCAGGCGCAAATATTTTTCCATCAGAAAGTTGCGTAGCTCGATGGTGGGATTGGCACGATAATCTCGCCAAATCTGGTTAATGTCGACTTCGACTTCTGTTTGCATTCTGCTCGCCCCCAAGAGCTGGACCGGGAATCCCGGTCCGTTAGGAATAACACTCCAGAGAGGAAAAAAAACACCGGATTGGTTACAGACCAAGGGTCCAAAACCTTTACCGGGAGATTCCTTCCCCCCGAACCACCCGCGCCGACGATCCTTTTCAGGAACCCCCCGTCGGCACAAGTTGGCTGAAGCCAAAAAGCCTCAACATGTCATCAGTCTTCCGTGACACCCCGGACAAGGAATCCGTGGCATCACCTTTAATCGGGTGTTCAGATCAGCCTTCTTCAATGAAACCCAAATCGGATCGCGTTTGAAGAATTTTCAAAGAACCAGATCCTGCCCCAAGCGAAGTCCCCACCCCGCCTGTTGCCAACCGATTCCTAAACTGAAACCCTCTTATCAACTTGAAATGAGCACCTTCGCATCCCCACGCTAAAGCGCTTCCTCAAGTCCGATGGCGGGCAAATAGTGTTTTTCCCACCCCCGTGTCAAGTTTGAAATCCTCACAAAATGAGAAGTTTTTTTTGAAAGAAATTCAATTCCTAACGGTTATGCAGAATATGCCGACAGGCCGGGTCAAGAAGTTTCGGTAAAGACTGCGGACTGGTAAAGACAAAGTCAAATCCGTTTGGGACAATACATTGAAACCACCCCGTTGGAGTCCCGTTCCATGAATGCCTGGTTGATCAAGATGCTTTACCTGTCGATGACCTTTTCGCTTGACGGCATGGTGGAACCCCCGGTGATACCGGATACAACACCGTCTGAATTAGGTCGTTTACAACCGCCGCTCCAACCGTTTGGAAATGGTTTCTCTAAAAGAAATCTTTTCCTTGGGGACGATCCGCTTCAGGGTCACGACACGGGCCATCTGGATTACACCCCACCCGAAGGATTGGGAAGCACGGGATTTTATCGGGGCTCCGGGCGGGCCATCTGGAATCATGCCGCCGTGGATGGCGCCGGAGAGTTTCGACCCAAAATCCTTTATGTTCCCGGCGAGGGAACCTTTCGTTCCATGGATGGCAAACCCATGCCCCAAATGCTGGCTTTGCCACAATTCTGGAATTTGGGCAGCCCAATTGAATAAAATGGCCTCCATGGGTTTTTCATGGACCACCATTGATGGGTTGATTTCCTAATGAGCCACAACAACGATGTCGTTGAACCGAGTCATGAAGGACCCACTGATCGGGCACTTCTCAAAAAGATAAGCTTCTTGCTGATCTCGATTTTCCTTTTTGGCATTGGCCTTTATGGGTGGATCGCTTGGGAAACCACCCATACCGGCCACTGGTCGGGTTTCTAAAATCTGTCGCCCTCCCCTTTCCCCCACCTTGGACCTCTCATGACCATCCTTCGCAAACTGGGTCGAAACGGCCCCCTCCTTTTTCCTGTGGGTTTTGGGAGTTGGGCGCTGGGGGGGCAATGGGGTTCCCAAGAGGATGGTGAATCTGTCAAGGCCCTCCATCGCGCATTGGACCTTGGGGTCAATTTGATTGACACCGCCGCGAGCTATGGGGACGGGCACAGCGAACGGATCATCGCCCGAGCCCTAAAGGAACGATCCGACAAACCCTTTCTTGCCACCAAGACCCCGCCCTTGACCGGGTCGTGGCCGCCGTCGCCCTGGTGCCAAGCCCGCGATCGCTATCCGGAAAGCTATTTAATTTCGAATGTCGAGGAACGACTTAAAAACCTTGGTGTGGAACGGATCGACCTTTTACAACTTCATACTTGGACCCGGGCATGGAACAGGGACCCCTATCCCCTAGAGGTTTTGGCCAAACTCAAAAAACAGGGCAAGATTGGCATGGTCGGCATTTGTACCCCGGAACAGGATCAAAACTCGGTAATCGGGCCCATGCGTGTTGGACTGGTCGATGTGGTGCAGGTGATCTTTAATCTTTTTGACCAAGAGGCCGCGGCGGAGATTCTGCCCGATGCGGCTCGGCAACAAACGGGAATCATCGTCCGGGTCCCCTTGGATGAGGGTTCCCTTTCGGGGAAATACACAGCTCAACACCGGTTCCCCGAGGGAGATTTTCGGTCTTCCTTTTTCCAAGGGGATCGGCTCGCCCGGACTTTGGCCCGGGTGGAGGCCATCAAAGCGGATATCGCCGAGTTTGACCTTGGGCCGGAATGGACCCTGCCCCGGATTGCCCTCCGCTATGCCTTGGACCAGGTTGGGGTTACGGTCGTCATCCCCGGAATGAGAAACATAGCCCAAGTGGAGGACAACACCTCCGTTGCCAACTTGCCTCCCTTGCCTCCGGAGTTTGCCACACGCCTTCACCGCCACAATTGGCTAAGGGGCGTTTGGTACGGCGGCAAATAATTCCCACCAGGCTTTAGTCTCTCCCTATTCATTCCTTGAAAGGAAACTCACATGGCTTTACTTTCTTTCCGTTGTCGTCCCTTCTTGGGACTTTCGTTGGTCCTCATTCTTTCGGGGGGGCTTTTGGCAGGGGAACCGATTACCCACGGATTCTTGGCGACCGGCGGGGCCACCTACATCCGGTCCCATGATGGGACTATCCTTTGGCAGTACCCCCATAGCTCCCGAGACGGCGAGGTTTTAGAGGGCGGATCGGTGCTCTTGGCCCTTTCCAAAAGCAAGGCCCATCCGGGTGGTGCGGCGGCCATTGTTGACAAATCGGGAAAAATTACCTTTCTTCACGAGGGGACCCAAACCGAGGTCAACACCGTTCAAATGCTCAAAAGTGGCGCGATTTTAATGACCGAGGCCGGCGCCAAACCCCGAATTCTTGAGGTCAACCTGGCTGGGAAAATTCTTGCCGAGGTTGCCATACAGGCCCAAACCAAGGACCACCACCTGCAATCGCGCATGACAAGGAAACTACAAAACGGCAATTACCTCGTGCCCCAACTGTTGGACGAAGTGGTCCGCGAATATACCCCCGAAGGTAAAATCGTTTGGGAGGTTAAGACGCCCTATTGGCCTTTTACCGCGATCCGCCTCCCCGATGGCAATACTCTCATTGGTTGCACCCTGAAAGATTTGGTGATAGAGGTCGATTCCAAGGGAAAACTGGTTTGGCAAATTGACAATACGGATCTGGGAAGTCGCCTGATCAATGACGCTTGCGGGGTTCAACGCCTTCCCAATGGCAACACGGTCATCACCAGCCATCATGCGCAAAAAGACGAGGTGCGCCTGATCGAAGTCAATCGGGACAAAAAGCTGGTGTGGACCCACAAAGACAAATCCAAGCCAGGAATCCACCACTTTCAGATACTTGACACGGCAGGCCAGCCTTTATCGAATCAAAAATGGCGATAGTTGTTTGACTGGACCAAAGCTTGAATCAATTAGGGAACAGATTATCCCTCGGGCGATTGCTCGATTTGGATACTAAACCCGTCGAGGTCGATTTCGTCCCCTTTGTCGATATCTACAGGACCCCCGCCCCGAACAAGGCCAAGGCGCACGAAAACTTGGATGGTGGCGGGCTGGCCATGAATGTCATAACCGTTTGAGGTCACATTCCCTTCGACGACAAAACACCAAAGCCTTTCCTCGCCGTTGACCGGAGAGGCTTCTTCTTGCCAAGCTTTTAGGGTTCGGATGACGGCCTGCAAAGCAGGTTTCCAGTTTTTGACATCGTCGACAATGACATGCTGTCCATCGACATCTTCATCCACCCGAAGTTTGCCTGACTTTCTTAGGTTGTCAAAAATGCGGTGTTCAAGGGCCGTGGACCGCCAAGGATCGCGAAGGTGAAGGTGGACCCGGGGCGTTTCAAAAGTAAGGCCAAAAATTTGGATGCGCATGAAGGTTTCCGCAAGGGGGGCTAGGGTCAGCTCTGTAGATTTTGTAGAAGTTCCTTGCGACTTACGAGCCTTTGGCCTCGATGTTCATCAATTTGAAGGACCTTGAGGAGCCTGCGTTTAAGCTCCACTTGGACCGATTCGAGAATGGCAACGCCCGGCCCCGGCAAGGGAACACAGCCCCCCGCCCGCCGATCGTGACCCCCGGCCCGGCCCAAGTCGCCCACCACTTTTTTCAGTAATTCGCCCGCTTGGGCGTTGGCTTTGGCGGCGCGCATGGAAAGGACCAATTTGGCGTCGTGGTGTCCCACGCAAACCGCCCAATCTACCTCTTCAAAGCGAATAAGATAGTCCACCACTTCTGCCGCCAATTCGGGTTGGGGCAGGTCCGAGATCCAGCTGATGATTAGGTTGTCGTAAATAAACGAACTTTGCAGCGCCTGAACAAGACAGCCAAAGTAGCTTTGGGGCAACCTGGCATTGCGAATCCGGGCCAAAATATTTTTGTCCGCCAAGGGAAAGAGGTATTCCTGGGCATTGTCGTCGGGCGGTCCAGCCTCACGGGGAAAACCAGCGAGTTCGGTTTCGATTCCGTACCAGAGTCCCGTGGACACTTTTCGATCGGGTTCAACGCCTTGCTCACGCAGGTAACTGGTGACAAGAGTACAGGTTGCGCCCAAAGCGGGCCGAATGTCTACAAACAACACATCTTCCAAATCCCCCCGGGTTTCGTGGTGATCGATAACCGCATGAACGGGAATTTCTCCATCAAGGTTGTGCCTACCCGTATTGGGTTGGCTATCCACCATGACCACCATTTCATTCGCAATGAGTTCGACTTCCTCAATGGGAATCAAATCCAAGCCAAGGCATTCCACCATGGCCTTGTTTTCAGCCCGACTGATGATCCCATCGCGGGTCAACTGGGTGGGAATGTCCAATTTTTCCTGAACAAGGTGGGCTAACCCCATCATGCTTGCGAGGCTGTCGGGATCGGGTTGGACATGACTGAGAAAAGTAACGCGCGACGCAGCGCCAAGGCGTTCTAAAAAACGATCGGATCTTCTTGCCATAGTGGGCTAAAACCTCAGCGTCCCTTGGAGGAGAAACCCCGTCCAAGAGCGTTCTTTTGCGCCAAAGAGTCGATCCTTATGGCTATTGCCCTTTCCACGGGCATTACAGAAAGTCTTGAATTGCGGACCAGATCCCACGAAGCGAGATCCGGGTCCGATTTGATTTCGGCAAGGGTGACAGGACGGGCCAATTTGGCCAACGGCTTTACCCTAACGGCGACCGCTTTTTCATCATGGGAACCGGGTATGGGCATAGGCCCCGAGACAACTTCCATAATCCCAACAATCGCTTTGATTTTGCCGGTTTGATAAAAATAGACGCAATCCCCCACCTTTACTTCCCGAAGGTGGATTCTGGCCAACGCATTGTCCACTCCGTCCCAAAGGGTTTCCCCTTCGGCAACCAAGTGGTCATAAGAGTAGGTTTCAGGCTCCTCTTTAAAAAGCCATATTTTTGATTTCGCATCCCGCAAGCTCGGTTTCACACCGGCGGCAGGTACATCCTGAGACATTTTGAGCGGAGAAGCGAACTTCCCCCCGTGGCCCAGCAGGAACATGGGTCCACCATGCCACCCCTACCGACAGATTTATCTTACCCTTAAAGGAGGTAACCATCAATCGAAATCAGCCGGAAACAAAACGACAAAGCATCCCAATTGCCCATTTTGCCAAAATCCCAACTGCCCCTAAACTGTTCCCTGCCTCGATTTTGCTTCGCAAATTCCTTTCATTTGATCACAACTCATTATCAGTCAAATACTTAGAGAATGAATAAAACAGTTAGTGGTCTCAAAAGGAGAGGCCCCAATAAGCCGGGATTACCGGTTTTTGGCCCTTGCCTATCGGCTTGAAAAAAATCCAAAAGGAACACTTTTATAGAAAGATTTAAGCCCAAACGAATTCCCTAAGGAAAACCGTCGCCTTCCCACCTAATGGAAGACTAAGGTTCATTGGACAATGGCATCAATTTAAGCCGTAACATCTGATTTTGTAATAGTTTACGCATTGAACTTAAGGAAAAAAAAATGGCCTCCTGTATAGGAGGTGGTTCTTTCCAAGACGCATTCCAACAGGAGCCGCGGTGGGCTCTTACGATTCCCAAAAATCGTAGACCAGATCTGGGCGGATGGTGACGAGAAAATGTCGGCCAGGGGCCCTTCAAAATCTCTGTTTTCGACTTGTCGACCCATGTC
>SIAL01000042.1 GCA_009691815.1 Gemmataceae bacterium
ATCGGATCCATGGGATTTCGTGGATCGTTCGATGCGCACCTACTTGATCCTGAGGGAAAAAGTGAAGGCGTTCAATGACAATCAAGAGATTCAGGGTCTGCTCGCCGAACTGAATAGCGCAAGCCCTGCGTTAAAAGGTTTCACAGCAAGGTTCACCAAGGAAGCAGCCGCGACCCTCAAGGCAATGTCATTTGACCCAGACGCCCTTGCCGCGCGAAAACTCCCCTACGAACGGCTCGACCAGCTCGTTACCGAGTTACTTCTTGGCGTGCTTTAATACGCCCATTCTAAACCAAGACGAGGCCTACCCATGCAACACTCTCCGCGGTTTTTGCAAATTGTGAATGAGGCTCGCGCCAAGGTCCGTGAATGCTCCATTGAAGACCTCAAGGCAGCCATGGAGGGCAATCAAAAGTTGCTCGTTTTCGACACCCGAGAAGACCACGAGTGGGCTAATGGCCACATTCCCGGGGCCATCCACCTTGCCAAAGGCATCGTGGAAAGGGACATCGAACGGGTTGTTCCCGATCCCGAAGAAACCATCTACCTCTATTGTGGGGGTGGTTTTCGTTCGGCCTTGGTGGCGGAAAACCTTCAGCGGATGGGCTACACCGGCTGCATCTCGGTCGATGGTGGGTTTCGGGTCTGGAAGGAAAAGGGTCTGGATATTCAGATGGGGAATTAATCGATTCGTTTGGGGCGATTAGGCAATCTGCCAGTTTCACACGCCCCAAAGTCTTTTTTCATGCTAAACTGAACTGAGTTGATCCTGTTTCCAAGGGTATCTTCTGATACCTTTGGGCAGGTGTTTTCATTCGGGTGGAGCGTTTTCTGGTGATTTG
The DNA here is from genome assembly GCA_009691815.1 of Gemmataceae bacterium. Taxonomy (GTDB): domain Bacteria; phylum Planctomycetota; class Planctomycetia; order Gemmatales; family Gemmataceae; genus SYLG01. The sequence continues at coordinate 843 of SIAL01000042.1, forward strand.
GGATTTGGTTCAAGTGTTTGCCCTCTTTTCTGGAATGCTTTTGGCATCCGGGGCCGGGGCCCCCATTCCAGAGGAACTTACCCTGGTCCTTGCCGGGCTTTGGTGCGGCGGTCACCCGGAATTCGACCCTTTGCGTTGGCTGTTGTTGCCGGTTTGTATTCTCAGTTCGGTCCTTGCCGATTCGGTTCTGTATTCAACCGGCCGTTTCTATGGCGACAAGGTCCACAAAGGGCAGTTTCGGCTGCTGGGCCTAACCCACAAATCCCGCGACCGAATGGAGGGCCTTTTTCAACGGTGGGGCATTTCGATGCTGGTTGTGGGCCGATTCATTCCCGTGTTTCGACTTCCGCTTTTTCTAACGGCCGGAATCATGCGCATGCCTTTATCCAAATTTGCATTGGCGGATCTTATCGGCGCGGGTGTTACCAACAGCGGTTTCTTCCTCCTTGCTTTTTGGATGGGGGACAAGTTTCGAACCGACCTCGAATTCCTGTTGAAGCACACCCGGCCCGCCCTAGTGGTTATCTTGGTCGTGTTTGCCCTGGGCTGGATCGGTTGGGCATTTTGGAGGTTTGTCCTTCGCAACAACACTGATGGCGACAACGACAATGGGGTCTCAACAAAGCCCAACACCGCCGGGGTTCAAGAGCTCACCCCATAGCTCCAAATGCGGGGCTGATCCTTGTCCATAAAGCCATTTCACTCTTGGCTTTGGATTCTATCCCGTTGCCTGGTTAATGATTATTTTCGAGGGGAACTTTCCTCACCAAAGTTTTGCAAATCCCAAAGCTTGCCGAGTCCACACCCAAGAGCCGCCCCTTTGGCCCAATAAAGGATTTCATACCGTTTTCGATACGCTTGTTGGGAACTCTTTTACGATTTTTGGGCCGCGGCCCGGATGGCCAAAAAGAGAGAAGCACAAAACGAAAGTAGCCGCAAGTTGTTACATTGCGGCTACTTAAATAGCGAGGGCGACGGGGGTCGAACCCGCAACCACCGGAGCGACAGTCCGGTACTCTAACCAATTGAGCTACGCCCCCGTAGCTAACACTAACATATACTCTGGTTGGAGAATTGGCAAGCGTTCATGAAAATATCTTCCCGGAGATTGGAATGAAAAATCCCTTGGCGGTGTTGGATGGATTGAAGCGTTTTGACACGGCAACGGTGTGCAATGTTCTTGAAATAACAGGACTTAGGTCCAAAACGGAAGGGTATGCGGATGCCCGAATCAAGGCCCTCTTTCCGCTATTACCTCCCATGGTTGGTTTTGCCGTTACTGCGGCCTTTCGTGCCTGTGAACCAACCAAAGGAGTCCCGGTTTATCAAAGCTTGGTCGATCAGGTGGCTGCTTTTAAAGACCTTCCTGGGCCAGCCGTGGCTGTTTTCCAAGATCTTGATGACCCCCCAACCGCCGCCACATTCGGCGAGGTCATGTGTACCACCTATGTCACTTTCAAAGCGGCAGGGTTGGTTACCTCCGGGTGTGCTAGGGATCTTCCCCAAGTGGAACGGCTAAACTTCCCTTGCTTTGCCTCCGGAGTGATGGCGGCACACGGTTATTGTCATATGCCTTTTCATGATATTCCCGTTCGCATTGGGGGCTTGGTGATCCATCCGGGCGAATTGCTGCATGGCGACGCCAACGGGCTAACCACGATTCCCCTTGCGGCCGCTCCTTTTGTTCCTTGGGCATGTGAAAGATATATGGAAGCCGAAGCTTTGGTGATGAACCACCTTAAAAGTGGTTTTGCGACGGCAACATCTTATGGCGAGGTCATGCGTCAAATGCGCCAAGCGCTTGAAAAGTTGGGCGAAGAGCTAAGGCAAAAAATCGCGGTGGGAACCTAACCTTTTGAGGTGGTCCTCCCGGGAAGGCAACCCTGTTCCCGTCTTACTTCCCGAGCAACCTTTTTAAGAGGTTGTCTTGGGGGTAGGCGTGGCCTTTGTGTTGAACAAACCCCTCGGCAAAGGCCACTTTGCATTTAGCCCCCTGATGGGCCCCGTGGCGCTTCATGGCCTCTATGTATTCGTCCATCCCATGATGCTTTTTCAGCCAATCCCGCTGACTAGCATGGCAAGCCAGCATCTGTTCCTTGTCGCCAACCGTGGATGAGATGTCGATAAAAAACTCTGGTTCAACCTCTCGGCCAAGAGCATTCAACCCCTCGATGGGTTCGGCATAATAAAGCCATGGAATCCTAGCTAGGGGAGGCATCGTCGGCAAAAGGTTGGGGATTGGGGCACCAAATGCGGCGGCCCTGGCAATGCGTGAGCATTCTTCATGATCGAGAATGTAATCCGAGGGGGCGTGGGTGATAATAAGGTCCGCCTTGACCTTACGAAGGAGGGCCACGGCCTTTTGAAACACCAAAGGGTTATAATGGATGCACAAATCGCGCTCGCCTAGACATTCAAAAGATCCACCCAAAAGCGCGGCGGCCTTTATCCCTTCGGCGTGACGAATGCGGGCGATTTCGGCGCTTGGGTGTTCGACACTTCCAAGGTCCCCCATCGCCATAGAGGCAATGTGGATCTTGGCACCCTTTTCCCGCCAAAGTCTGGCAAGGGTCCCGGCGGCAAGAATCTCCGCGTCGTCAGGGTGGGCCATGAGGCATAGCACACTTAGTGGCCCTTGCCCGTCGTCTGATTTCACGGCTGGGGTAGACCCTTTTCAATGACATCCGGGGCTAAAGGTCCCTGACCCTGGGGTAAAACCATTTCCATTTCGTGGGGAGGTTTTGCCAATCCATACCGACCATCAATGGTCATTTTTACGATTTCGGTGTAAAGGGGTTTGCCCAAATCGTCGGTACCGTCAAAGGGGCCCGCCATAAGGTTTCCTCCCTGAAAGGATTTCCGAGGGTCAAATCCCACTGTAAAGGCAGCCATCGCCATGGCACCCGAACCCGGCGAGGATCCGGGGGTGGCCTGCATGGCTGCGGTAACCAAACCCGCTGTTTCAAGGGTAAGTTGAACACGCATATCTGGTCCATCAATATCGTTGGCAAGGTCCAAATATTTCACTTGGATTTCGTAGGAGTCCTCCTGAATGCCCGAGTCACTGCCGGCTTGGGTCAAAACACGAGCCATTTTTTTGCCCGTTGGGGTGTCCACTTCACGAACCTCGGTAAGCACCATGTTTCGCCATGCCGTCAAGGCGTCCGGCATCCGATAGGTTCGGAGGGCCTGTTCCTTGCGGAATTGGTTGCGAAACCCTTCCGCCTGAAAAAAGCGTTTGCGCGCCGTGTTGGTGACGACCTTTTCTTCCATGTTGGCCCGGTGATAATGAAAGGGAAAATTGCTCATTTGCCGATAAACCACATACTCACGGTAATAGTTATAGGCCTTCATGAGGGGTTGATCGGCGGCGGGAATGTCCTCCATTTTGACATCGGGCTGTTGCCCCTCGATAAGGCCATATTTTGACCGAAATTGCTCCGCCATGTTTTTCATGTTGGCTTCTTCAATTGGGGAATCAAAGTGGAGGTGATTCTCCCGTGCATTGACACGCCACATCCTTCCGGCTTCTTCCCAAGCAACCAAAGCCCATTTGCGGCGATTGCCAACCAACGGTTCCTTGCCATTGGGAAACCAGCCCCTAACGGTGAACCCTTCGTCGTCGTACCAACCTTCTTGGTACAGCTTTTCGCCGATATAGGACTGGGCTCTGGCCGGATAGCCCCGAAAAATCAGGGTGGCAATATTGCGGGGCTTTCGTTGAACCCCGGGGTTGGTCGCCTCTTTGGTGGAACCGGGCAATTCCCCCGGCGCGGGAATCGGTTCCTGGGCAAAGCCAAACCATGCCCTAGCACAAGTGTTCGCCTCGAAATCGTCAGGCAATTCCGACTCATAGGAAAACTCATTGCGCACCAAATCGAAGGGGATTTGAGGAATGGGAGCGCGACTTTTTCCTTGGGAATCGACAAGAGGCGGCGGCATCGGCGGAAAGCGCTCCGCCAAGGGCCGTTTGTCTTTGGAAGGATCCCTACCCATTTCCACAAGGGACCTCCAACCGTTGGGTGGGGAAATCTCTTGATCAATATAAACGCAAGGAAGTCGGTGGGAATCCTCAAGGAACCGGATCACCGAATCCACCGTTTCACAAATAAAGGTCTGTTCGTAGGTCCGTCGATCCTTGAACGGAACATCGTCACGCCTAAGGGCGTTTTGCAGGCGCCGAACTAGCATGGGATGGTCGGTGCAAAACTTTTCAAACTCGGTTTGGGCCCGGGTGATCCGCCCTAGGGTTTCGGTATCCTTGGGGTTGGCTTCGACAAAGCGAGTAAAATCGGACCAACGGATTTCGCGTTTGCCCTCTTTGTCGTAAACCCGAAAGCGGTTTGGATCACGGTCGTTGGGGTGGATGCAGGCCAATTGATAAAGCGACCGGAGCGAGTTGGTCTCGTCGGAATTGCTGATTTTGTGTTGATTAAAGAAACCAATGTGAAAACGAAGGTCGGGTTGATTGCGGTTTTGGCGATCCCCCTTGGCCAAGAGCAAAGTACCTTCGGAAATGTAATAGAGTTTGTCCCTTACCCGGTCCGATTCCACGGAAACATTATAGGCGAGGTTCCATCCCTGAAATAGCCATGGGGTAATGAAGTGCGGCTGAAGGGTGGTGAGGGATTTGATGGTTAACGAAAGTTCGTTCCACTGGTTTTTTTTCTGTTTGTCGGTCGCCTGAAACCAGAAATACGAGGTAACAAAACCCCGAAGGCCTGAAAGGCTTAGGCGGATGGCGGAACCGGAAAGGTCCATCTCACCCATGTCCTGTTCGCGAAAGGTCATCTCCTCGGCCTTGGCGCGAATAAAAACCGTTCTCCAAAAATAGGAGGCGGTGAAAAGCGCCAAGATCAGGCCGATATAGACGACTTTGCGCCTTCGCGACTGGACTTGAAACGGATTGGCCATGATTAGCTATCCTTTTGACGGGAATCGTTTGGAAGGAAATGGACCCAGTTAATTGGCTGAGGCAACTTCCCTCCAACGAAGCAGATAATATCCGAGAATGACCCAAGGAATTAGGTACGCGAGGAGAAAGACAAAAGTGGAACCCATCAGGCCCCAAGAAATGTCAAAACCCTCGGCGACATAGATTGAGAAATCGAACCGTTCCATATCGGGAAGCATATCAATAACGACACGCATTCCCGCCCGGTACAACTCGTCCGAACGATAGGCCACCTGATTGGCGGTCGTATCTTCAAGCTGGGTGGCCAAGGCGTCTCGGCGAACCAACCGGAGCATCGATTCCAGCGGCCCCCCACCCACATTTTGACCCACGGCGATGGAACCGACAAAGTCCCTGCTCCACCCCATAACGACAACCATCAGGGTGACCAAAAACGCCACCACCCCGGAGAAATAGGTGCTTAGAACAACGGCCACGGTTACCACCAACAAGAGCTGCATCCAAAGGCCCATAGTGCCCTTTAGGTAATTGAGGCCAAACCAAAGTTTGTTCAAGCCCGCATTGTCATCATCGAGTCGAAGGTACAAGTCATAACGGGCCATCCCAATGTATTGGGTCGGTTCCAAGCAACTGACTTGGATCATCAACTCGGGAAGGTTTTTATCCGATTTCGATTTATTCACCGGGGAAAGGAGTCCGGCGGGCATGGAAATACCGGCCGTTTGATAGTCGTAAATGGGTAAGCTTGGGATCTCGAAATAGCTATATTTTTTGGCCAGCTCATTATCCAACTTTTGTTCCGTTTCGAGGGAGACCTCTTGGCCTTTGGCAATCGCCAAATCCCGCCGTTCTTTGCGCTCTTTTCGCCACAGGTCTTCGTTACCGTTTACAAAACCGTTTCCGATAACCGTAAACCGAACCGCAACACCCTGATTTTCATTTCCTTTGGTTGTTCTGTAAATATCGAAGGTGAATTCCGCTCGAAGGTTTTCTTTTTGAGCAAGTGAGGTGGGCAGGTCATTGAAGGCGAAAACCGCCATCGGTGGGTTGATACGGGTGGGTCGGCTACCGGGAAGGTAGCCACGATATTCCCACTCCCTACCCACATTTTCGCCCTTCAATTCATTACCACTGGAAATCTTGGCGAGGTTGACAAACCGTAAATTTCCGTAGACAGGCACCCGAGATTTTAAGCTTTCCCGGGAAGCTTCCGGGTTGATTTCACGAACCACATAAAGCAGGCTCGCTCCCGCCATGGCCACCAAAACCATTGTCATTAGGCCGACGAAACCATGAATGCGGCCCAAAAGAATTTCAAAGCGTTCCACCGGTTTGGTGACAACTGTTTGAAGGCTTTGCCGCTTCATATCCATGGGTAGGCTTAAGCCCGCCAGCAAGGCCGCGGTGAACAATAGTAGGTACATCATCGAGGATTGGGCGATCGACACATAGGACCGAATCTGATCGGAAGGCTTGGCCGTGATAAACCAGCCGGCGAACAACGCCACGAGAAGAAGTGCCGAAAAGGCGTAAAGGACCCGCTGGCGGACCCCTTCCTTGAAGGCGAGTCGGCCAATGGCCTCAACCCGTCGGAAGCGAAACCGAAACAGGTTGGCAAGAATGGGGGAAAGGACGGCCAAAATGCCCCCAATTCCACCCACGGTTAAGCCTATTTGCATCCATAATGGTCGTTGATCAAACCCCTTGGAAATCAGCGGCCCGATTATGGTTAGAGAGGTGGATCCCCCGGCGTTTTGGGTTTGAGGTCCGGCGGTGATCGATGCCAGCAGCGATTCGATTCCACACATTCCTTGCCAAGCCAGCATGGGAATCGCCAGAATGGCACCGGTGAAAAAGAGCCGCTTTTGGAAGGTGGAAATGGCGGCAATATCTTCCCGGCGGGTGCGGGGATAACCGAACAAAAGCCAAGCTAGAACCGAAAAAGCGGCAAATCCGCCCACCGTCTGAATCCAGTACAGCAGGTTCCAACCGCCCAAGCTTTCCCAGGAAAGCGGATCCCGTTCAAAAAACAATAATCCAAATAAGGGATTCATGGTCCACTCCTCCGGTTAACGGCCACCTTTGCCGGAGGTTTCGGGAAGGTAGCGACGCCCGGGGCGACTGCTGCTTTCCTCGACGATCTTGAGGAAATAATCCTCAAGGGTTGTCGTGGGATGACCCATGGTGTCGACAGATCCACCATGCTTTTTGATGACGGCTTCAAGGTCCCGGCGCAAGCTCTCGGAAAGCTCCAACCCGGTTGCCCGCATTTCTACCCGTCTTGTGTCCTGAAGGAGCTCGTCCACCCGACCATAGGCTTGAAGTTCACCGTTGGAAAGGATCGCGATACGGTCGCAAACATCTTGGACATCTTCAAGGCGATGGCTACACATAATGATGGTTTTGCCCTTGTTGCGCAAATCCACAATCAGGTCTTTCATCCAGCGGGCGCCCAAAGGATCAAGGCCAGAGGTCGGCTCGTCAAGGATAACCAATTCGGGATCGTTGATCAAGGCTTGGGCAAGCCCGATTCGCTGACGCATACCCTTGGAGTATTCCCTTAGGATTCGCTTTCGGTCATTTTTTAGGCCCACCTTTTCAATCAGTTCGGCGGAGCGTCTTTGGCGAGTATCGGCATCCATATCAAAAAGGCGGCCATAGAAATCGAGGGTTTCTTCGGCGTTTAGAAACCGATAGAGGTAGGATTCTTCGGGAAGGTACCCGATCTTTTCATTTTTGCGAACATCGTTTGAGGTTTTCCCCAAGACGAAGGCCTCTCCCTCGGTGGGAAAGAGCAACCCTAGGAGCAATTTGATGGTGGTGGTTTTGCCGGAACCGTTCGGCCCAAGGAGGCCGAAAATTTCGCCCCGTTTGACCTCAAAGGACAAGGCCCTAAGGGCGATCTTTTTTTGTCGCCCCCAAAAATCCCGGTAAACTTTTGTCAGTTTTTGTGTTTGAACTACCAAATCGCCGGCCATGAGTACACTCCGGTCGGTCCGCCTTGGCCTAAATCGCCAAGCTGGGAACCCAAAATAGAATGATGATTTCGGTACTCCCCTTATCCTAGTGATCGGACTAAATCGAATCAACCAAATATTTGCGGGCAAGGGGTATCCATTGTCCCTTTGGGGCAAGGATTTCCGCTGGGGAAAAGTTTGCTTTGTAGGCCATCGAGGCGGACCCCGGAACCCAAAATCCCAAAAAAAGGAAATCCAGCCCCCGGGTCCTTGCTCCTTCGATCAATGACAGGACATTGAAAATGCCCGGCCCCATGGCCCGGATTTTGGGATCATGAATGAAATAGATCGCGGAGAGCCCGTCCGGCAACGCATCCACATACCCCGATCCGACCACTTCCCCTTTATAAAGGTAGTTCCATACCTCCACGGGAAAGGGCTGCTCCACCATGGTTTCCACAAAGCGGGAACTATCCAGGATGCTTTGGTCCGGCCACCCTTTTCCCCCCGATTGCATCAGGTGAAATTTTTGATGGAGGTTTGCTAGGTGATCCTTTTGGTCTTCATTTTGGGAAACCATTTCTATTTGGAGGTCCAAGCGAGAGGCGTTTTGGGAGAAGTTGCGTTTTTGACTTCGACTGGGGCGAAAATCCCGCACCGGAATTCGTATGGGAATACATTTTTGACACGATGGACACTTGGGTCGGAACAGACCCCTGCCAAAGCGGCGAAAACCGAGATCGACCAATTGGCGGTATTCCGCCGGGTTTAGCTCAAAAGCCACAGTTTCTTGGTGGACGGCCAAACGATCCGGCAAATAGCCGCAAGGGTGGGGATCTGATTCCATGAGAATGGTGAGCTTCATGTTGTTTTTATTTTAGCGAACTTACGAATCCTTCCCCAAAAATCGTTAAAGGTAGTTCGACCAGAAACTTTGGAGTTATGGGAAAAAAGCAAATGAGTGGATTAGGTAGGTTGACCGACAGGATTGGGCAAAAAGTATGGTCCTGGGGAACAGTGTGTATTAGGAAAAATAAACCAGCCATCCGATTCAAACCACACAGGGACATGATGTCCCAGGGATACAGCGCGAACAGGCGACACCATGACCATCCTGCGGTTTTTTGCTCGGACAGTTGTTGTCGTGGGAGGACTAGGTCTGGGCCACTCTTTTGGCTTGGCTATGGATCCCCCCACCGCTAGGGCGTTTCAGTTGAGGCAAACCCCTATTGTCGAAGCGTGTAAAAAAGCCCGCGGGGCCGTGGTCAACATTCACAGTGAACGAAAAGGGGGCCCGGTGGATGCCCTTGGGCAACCCACTCAAATCAACGGCATGGGGACCGGCGTCATTGTGGATCCCCGGGGTTACATCATCACCAATCATCATGTGATCGAGGATGTCACCACCCTCCGAATACGCATGGCAGATGGTACCACAACTCCCGCCAAGGTGGTTGCCCGGGACCCGGAAACGGACCTTGCCCTGCTGAAAATTGAGGTGGCCAAGCCCTTACAAACCATTTCCCTTGGCACCACCAAGGATTTGATGGTGGGGGAAACGGTTATCGCCATGGGCAATGCCTATGGCTATGAACATACGGTGACCGTGGGCGTGGTAAGCGCCTTGAACAGAGATGTCGCCCTCAATCGAGAACTGACCTACAAGGCCTTGATCCAAACCGACGCAAGCATCAACCCGGGGAACTCCGGGGGGCCGCTTTTGAATGCCCTTGGCGAAATGGTTGGCGTCAATGTCGCCATTCGGGCCGGAGCTCAAGGGATCGGCTTTGCCATTCCCGTTGAAACCATGATTCGGGTCTGTTCAGAAATGATCGGGTATAAAAAACGGGGTTACGGGCTTGGCATTTCATTTCGTGAGGAGACATCCCGCCCCAAAGAGGATGGACCGGTTCAACGAAAGGTAATCGTGGACCGGATCGAAGCGGGCAGCACCGCCTCCAAAGCCGGGCTTCGGTTGGGAGATCAGTTGGTTTCTGTGGGAGATTGCACGGTTGAGTCGTCCATCGATTGGGAAAAAGGGTTTTTGGACCGGCTTGGTGGGGAAAAAGTGGCTTTGGTCATTCGCCGGGACGGGGTGGAAACCAAGCTGAACGCCCGGGTGGAAACGCTTGGCAAACCGGGTCTATCCGAGCAAATTTGGGCCAGGGTGGGGATCAAGGTCCAACCGGTGGGGCCAGAATCGGTCCATAAAGTGAATGCCCAGCTTCATGGCGGGCTAATCATCAAGGACCTGCGCCCGGACAGTCCCGCGGCCATGGCGGGTTGGCAAAAGAGTGACATCTTGGTGGGGCTTCATGAATGGGAAATGATCAGCCACGAGAATCTGTTATTTGCGCTAAACCATCAAGAAAAATCCGGTTCAGAAACCCTGAAATATTTTGTGGTCCGAGACGCTCAGGTTCTAAAAGGGGCCATCCCGTTTGGGATGTTGATCCCCGCTTCTAATCCCTAATCGCCTGAATATAAAACTTAAACGCCTGAAAATGAAACGGGGGACCAAATGTTTGGTTCCCCGTTTTGATTCGATGGGTTAACTCGGCTTTGATTGTTAACTCAGCCGTTTTATCGCGGAATCCACGGTGTTTTTCAAAAGCATGGCAATGGTCATGGGGCCAACACCCCCCGGAACAGGGGTGATGGCGGAAGCCCTTTGGCAAGCATCTTCAAAGGAAACATCCCCGACGATTTTTCCGCTGGGAAGGCGGTTGATCCCCACATCGATCACCACGGCACCCTGTTTGATCCAGCTGCCTTTGACAAATTCCGGCCTACCCAAAGCGGCCACCAAAATATCCGCCGATTGACACAGTTCAGGCAAGTTTTGGGTTTGTGAATGCGCCAAGGTCACGGTGCAATCCGACCCCTTTGCCGCCAACAGCAAAGCCATCGGTTTCCCCACGATAAAGCTCCGGCCAATGACCACCGCATGTTTCCCCTGAAGAACAACCCCTGTGGCTTGCAAAAGGTGCATAACCCCGGCCGGGGTGCAAGGGCGAAACCCGGGTTGACCCGCAAGGAGCTTCCCTAGGCTGATGGGGTGGAGCCCATCCACATCTTTTTCCGGATCAATGGCCAGGATGGCGGTTTGATCGGAAAGGTGGGCTGGTAAAGGCAGCTGCAAGAGGATGCCATCTACGGCGGGATTATTATTTAAAAAATCCAAACAATTTTGCAATTGCAACTGCGTAGTAGACTGAGGCAAATGAAATAACTCACTATCAATACAAATCTCTTGACATGCCTTTTGCTTTGCCGAAACATAAATTTTGCTGGCCGGATAGTCCCCAACCATCACGGCGGCTAGTTTTGGCGGCCGTTTTCGAAAACATCCCGCGTTCAATACTTGGTCCCGGAGGCCCTCCCGAAGTTGTTGGGCGATTTCTTTTCCAGAAATTTGTTTTCCAACCATTGTATCCTTACCTCCTTTTGTCTAATAATTACCCCTAGCTCATCGTGAACCCACATAGTTTTCGTAAATCCGATGCAAGGAGCATTCCATGTTTTCCATTTTCCCGAATTTTCGCCTGTCTAAAAGGGCAAAAATTGCCAATGTTACCAAAATTAGTCCTCGCAAACTTTCCTTGGAATGCTTAGAGGACCGAGCTGTCCCTGCGACTTTTTGGGTTTCCCCCGAGGGAAATAATGATGGGCCGGGAACGCAATTGGAGCCTTATCGGACCATTTCCTATGCCCTTGGTGTCACGGCCCTAGATACCGCCAAAGACACAATTAACATTTTCCCAGGATCCTATGCCGAATCCATGACCGGGCCGGCGGACCCCAATGTCGTCGGGGCCCCTGATTACACCTATGCCTTGTACATTGCCCCTACAAATCCCGTGGCCCTACAAGGGGTAGATAGTGCCGGGGTAGCCATTATCACCCCGACCGGGGTTTCGGCTTTCATTCGGGTCAGCCAAACCATCGGTGGACCGGAGAACGATGTGTACAATGTAACCAATTTTGCGGTTTATGCGCCTAACACCGAATTGCTTGGATTGCGCTTTGAAGGTTCGGTGGCTTCGGGTTCCAGCGCCGGCGGGACAGACCTTGTCACCATTTATGCGAACAATGTTTCGGTCAAGAACAGTGTCCTTAGGTCCGGTGTGACGGATCCCTTTGAGGATAACCAGCCAACCGGTACCAATGGCAGTTCCCTTTCGATTGTCGACCCTACCTTTACCAGTTCCACCTTGGTTTCGTCCATCACCTCTTACACCATTGACAATAACACCATTGAAGGTGGCCTATTGATCAGCAGTGGAGCGGGAATTGGCGCCATTCAGGCAAACTTGAGTATAACCCGAAATACCATTAGTGATGGCTATTACGGCAACATTGCCATTTATGGCAACCTAAATGCCGCGGACAATTCCTTCTTTATTTATGATGCAGCCCTACCAACCATTGGCGGAACGGGGGGGTTGGCCAATAATCTCATTTCCACCGCTTCGAATTCTGCGTGGCGTCAACTGGTTTATTTTTACGGAAATAGCACCCGGGCAATGACCAAGCCCCAATTGGATGCCATTTTCGCCGGAAACATCATCCAAGACTATGCCTATGCGACAACCTCCACAGGTATCCCAAAGGCCACCGGCAAATCCGCTACCGGTGGCAACCCGGGTGATAACAGCTTCTTTGGTTTTTCTCTTTACAACAACATTTCGCAACTTTCCGAGGTGATCACCGAAAACCCCATTAATTCCTCTTCCAACTGGTCTGTTAGTGCGGGCAACCTGGTAAAATACAGCGTCAATACCAGTGGTACCGGGTTGGTCAATTTGTCCGATTTGTTGTTCACACCCCAAGGTGGCACACCCTCGGACTATAAGCTTGTATTAGGAACCACGCCCAATGGTGCGGGTGGGTCGCTGGATGTGCGTAATGTTACTTTGCAAGGTGCCCTTTCCACCAATATTGACGGCAATGACTCGAATAACACCATCACGGGAAACAGTGCTCCCAATGCCCTTCTTGGTTTTGCGGGAACCGATGTCCTGAATGGGGGGGGCGGAAACGATACCCTAGACGGTGGCTCCGGCAATGATACCCTAAACGGTGGTACAGGCATTGATACCGCACTGTTTACCGGTAATTTTAATAATTACAGTATCACCTACAATACTTCAAACAAAACCTATACCCTTATTGACAAACGGGTTGGGAGTCCCGATGGTACCGACAATGTTACCAATGTGGAAAAACTTCAATTTGCAAATGCCACGATCACGGCTTGCGGCCTTGGAACCGACTATGGTACCGTTGCCTTGGGCTTGGCAAATACCCCCTTGGGCGGTGTCCTTTTCATTGGAGCCGGCAATTACAACGAAACAGTAACCATCAATCAGGATGTGGCCTTGGTGGG
>SIAL01000043.1 GCA_009691815.1 Gemmataceae bacterium
TCAAGAAGATCCGTTTTGAGGCGCATTAAGAGGGGTTGGGTTTCCGGATCTCCCAGACGGACATTGAATTCAAGGACCCTTGGGCCCTGATTGGTCATCATGATGCCCGCATAAAGAATCCCTTTGAAGGAGGATTTGCGGCGTTTCATTTCATGAACGGTGGGAACGAGAATATCGCTGTCAATGCGCTCTAAAAGTTGAGGACTGGCAAGGTCGGCGGGACAAAACACGCCCATTCCGCCCGTGTTTGGTCCCTGATCGTCGTTGTAGACCGCTTTGTGATCCTGACAAACCGGTAGCCGAAGAATGGTCCGTCCCGACACCAGCGCCAAAACGGACAATTCGTATCCCATCAGACGGCGTTCCACCAAAACCCGTCGGCCCGCTTCGCGGCCAAATTCTTCGCGAACCATGATCCGTTCGACCGCTGCCAAAGCCTCCGCCTTGGTGGAGCAAACCATCACGCCCTTACCGCCGGCCAAGCCATCGGCCTTAATGACCAGTGGATATTCCCGGGTCTCAATAAAGGTTCGGGCAATGTCGGGATGATCGCAAATTTTGGCTTCTGGGGTAAGGATATTGGCGTCGCGCATCACCTCTTTGGCGAACCCCTTGGACCCTTCCAGCCTTGCCGCATCCTTGGAAGGGCCAAAGGCTTTGATTCCTTCGGCTTTGAGGGCATCGACAATTCCCGCCGCCAAAGGGTCTTCGGGTCCGACAACAACTAGGCCAATCGACTCCTTTTTGGCGAAGGCGATAACCGAGGCGAAATCCATATAGTCGAGCTCGACATTGGCCAATTCCGCCTTGGAACCCGGTCCCGGTTGATCGGTTCCGGCATTGCCCGGCGCAACAAACACCACACTTGCCCGTGGGGAACAGGAGAGCTTCCAAGCCAAAGCATGCTCACGACCACCCTTGCCCAACACCAATACGCGCATTCAACCACTCCCTAAAAGCAATTGTGAAAGAAGCCGGGGCATTCCCCATGGCTCATCCTCAATGGCTTAACCGACCTAAAATCCCGCCTTGCCAAAAGCCGGAACCGTTTGAAGCTAGGCCATAATCGCCTTGCAGGTATCCTGGCCAATCCGCTGACAATAGTCGCCGAAGTTTTCCCCGGTGGTTCGTTCGTCTTTATACCGGATCAATAATGGTTTAATGGTATTGACAATCTCGACGCGGGGGACCAAATCTTTGCCGAGGAAATTGAGTCGGCTGCCATTCTTTTGCCCGCCCACGAAAATGACAAATTTGTCACCCGACCGGCCAACCAGCCCGATTTCAGATTGATAGGGGCGGGCGCAACCGTTGGGGCAACCGGTCATGCGGATGCCAAATTCCTCGGACAAAAGCCCCAACTCCTCAAGAACCGGCTCAATCTGATCGATCAGGCCGGGCAGGGCCCGCTCGGATTCGCAGATGGCCAATGGGCAGGTGGGAACCGCGGGGCAGGCCAGGCTCAGCTTGCGGACGGGGCTGCGCTGTTCGGGGAGCGGTACACCGCAGGTTTTGAGGATTTGAACGATCTTTTCCTGAGCGGATTCGTCCAGTTGGCAAAAAAGAATGTCCTGCATGGCCGAAAGGCGCACTTCGCAACCAAGCACTTCGACAATCGTTCGAATCGCCGTCCGCAAGCGAAAATGGCCATCATCCTTGATTCGGCCATTCTCCACCGAAAGCCCGTACCAAAACTTGCCGTCCCCTTGAGGGTTCCAACCCAGATGCAAGTCGATCCCGGAAACCTCGACATCCTTTGGCATCAGCAACGGAAAAGGGAGATAGGTGGCAAGAACTTCGCGAAATTTGTCCACGCCCCAATCCGCCACCAGATATTTGATCCTGGCCCGCTTGCGGTCCGCGCGGTTGCCATGGTCACGAAAGAGCGTGATCACCGCTTCCCCGGCGGCGCAAACTTGGTCCCTGGTGATGAAGCACATGGCCTTGGAGATATGGGGAAAAGTGTCGGCCCGGCCATGGGTCATCCCTTGGCCACCACCGACCAACACATTGTAACCGATATGTTTGCCGTTTTCGTGGACCGCCAAATAGCCCAGACACTGGGCGTGAATGTCCACACAATTGTCCAAAGGAATGGCAAAAGCCGCTTTGAATTTGCGGGGAAGCCAGACCTTTCCATAGATCGGGTCGACACTCTCCTCCACGCCGGTGGGTTCCTTGACCCCATTGACCCAAATCTCATGATAGGCGGAAGACTTGGGGGCAAGGTGCATGGCCAGCACTTGGGCGTCTTCCTGCATTGCTTTGTTAGCCGGTTTGGTCCAGTCAGGAGCCGGGCAAGCCATCACATTGCGATTCACATCTCCGCAGGCCGAAAGGGTGCTAAGGAGACAAGCATTCATCCCGGCAATGGTCTCGCGCAAAGCGTCCATTATCACACCGTGATATTGGATGCTTTGCCGAGTGGTTAAGCGAATCGTTTTGTTGGCATACTTCCCCGCAAGGTCGTCAAGGGCCAACCATTGATTGGCGGTGATGATCCCGGCCGGAATGCGGGCCCGAATCATGAAAGAGTAAGCCTTCCCCGCCAAGCCACCCAGGGACCGACTTTTGCGGGCGTCCCGATCTTCTTGTTGGTAGGTGCCATGAAACTTGAGGAGCTGTTTGTCCCCCTCTTCAAAGTGGTCGATTCCCGATACGATGGTTTGGATGATCGTTCCGCGAAGCCCGTTGCTTGCCGCTTTTATTGCTTCCACCGGCGATGGAGCCGGGGGGCCTTTCATCTGAGACATCTGGTCGTTCCCGCTTCATGGTTCTCAAATCGCCACTTTTGGGAACCCAATCCCCCCAAAGCGGTTTCCGATTGTATCGAACTCTTCATTCTATGAATCCATGGCCGAACCACCGGGCGAAATTGGGGTCGAAAATCAGGGACCTTGGGGACGCCACGGTATCGTCGGCACAAGTGGCACCAATAGGGTCAAAGGTGAGCAAGGGGCGGTAAAAAACGCGGTTTGGGGGCTAAAGTGCCCCTATTCTGGATTTTTTTCCTTTTTCGATTGACCCGGATTCCCCGGATTAGGTAAAAGAATAGTGCCTCTTTGTTCCGGCCCCGCCGAGAGAAACCCTCTCGACGGGGTTTTTTTGTGTCGATTGACCCTCATTTCCCCAAAAACCGGCCTCCTCGTTGCTAAAATAGTCCTCATGACCGGGAACCTTCCCGGAGTTTGCGATTCAATTGCTTTTGAGGATTGACATGGAACGGACATTGGTATTGCTCAAACCCGACGCTGTACAACGGCGTCTTTCGGGATCCATCCTGACCCGCTTTGAACAAAAAGGGCTCAAAATCGTCGGCATGAAATTGGTTCAGGCCAGCCCCGAACTTGCCGCCAAGCATTATGATGTTCACAAGGAACGCCCCTTCTTTGGCAGCCTGGTCAGTTTCCTAAGCGGCGGGCCAACCGTCGCCCTTGCCCTTGAGGGCCGCGAAGCGGTTGCCACGGTCCGCGGCATGATTGGTGCCACCGATGGTACCAAAGCCTCTCCGGGCACCATTCGCGGAGATCACGGCCTTAGCGTACAAAACAACCTAATCCATGGTTCCGACAGCGTGGATAACGCCCATTTGGAACTGGCCCTCTGGTTTTGCCCCAACGAATTGGTCAGTTGGACCCCTGTCGATCAATCTTGGATTGGGTAATTATCCGCCCCAGTCGGATCCCTAGGCCCCCCCCAATTTCGTGGGCCTAGTCGGGAGCCTAGGATCCGATGTCCATCCTCTTTTAGATCAGGGAACCGACCCCCATGGCCAATCTTTTTGGAAACGATGACCCTGCTGACGCGAAAACGGTTAAAAGGGTCCGCTTTCTTCAAACAGAACTGGATCGCCATAACGAGCTCTATTACGCCAAGGCCGAGCCGGAGATTTCAGACCGGGAGTTTGACCGTTTCATGGCGGAGCTATCCGATCTGGAAAGGCGCTTTCCCAGCCTCGCCTCCTCGGACAGCCCCACCCATCGCGTAGGGGGGCGACCCGTCGATGGTTTCGTTCAGGTGGCCCATCGAACCCCGATGCTCTCGATCGACAACAGTTACGACGAGGGGATGGTCCGAGATTTTGAAACCCGCATTCGCAAACTCCTTCCCGGTCAAAAAATCGCCTTTGTGGTCGAACCGAAAATCGACGGCGTCGCCTTGTCCGCGACCTATGAAAAGGGGCTCCTCACTTTGGGTGCCACACGGGGCGACGGCGAAAAAGGGGACGACATCACCGCCAACCTCAAAACCGTCCGGGGGATCCCCCTGAGGCTTAAAGGCCGGGGCATTCCCGCTCTGGTGGAGGTGCGCGGCGAAGTGTACCTAGAACGGGGCGACTTTGATACGATTAACGCCGAACGCGCCAAACGGGGAGAGGAGACCTATGCCAACCCCCGTAACTTCACGGCCGGGTCGCTCAAATTGCTCGATTCGAAGATATGCGCCTCGCGCAAGCTGAGATTCTTTGCCCATGGGGTCGGTGCCTTTGAAGGGACCATGCCGAAAACCCACCATGAGTTGCTCGAGGCGTTTGCCTCATGGGGCCTCCCGGTGAACCCTCACATTCGGGTTCACGATCACCTCGAAGGGGTCCTTGCGGAAATCGCCCATTGGGACAAGTTGCGGACGGAACTTGGCTACGATACGGATGGCGTGGTTGTGAAGGTCGATAACCTTGGGCAACGACTGGAACTTGGCAATACAAGCAAGGCCCCCCGTTGGGTGATCGCCTATAAATTCGCGGCGGAACAGGCCACGACCCGAATCCTTGCCATCGACCTACAGGTGGGCAAATTGGGAACGCTTACCCCCGTGGCGCGGCTGGAACCGGTCCAACTTGGAGGAACCACGGTCAGCAATGCGTCTCTACACAACGCCGATTTTATCGCCACAAAGGACATCCGAATTGGCGATCTTGTGGTGGTGGAAAAGGCTGGCGAAATCATCCCCTATGTCATCCGCTCGGAACCGGATGCGCGCCAAGGAACCGAAATCCCGTTCACCTTTCCCAGTGAATGCCCCGTATGTGGGGCCCCGGTCACCCGGGACCCGGCCGGGGCGTTTTTTCGCTGCACGGGAACAGACTGTTCGGCAAAACTCAAGCGCCGTTTGCGTTCGTTTGCCATTAGGGGCGCGATGGACATCGAAGGCCTTGGATTGGAAACCATCGAACTCTTGGTGGATCACGGCTTTGTAAAAACCATTCCAGATCTTTTTATTCTTAATCAGAAACAGTTGGAAAGCCTGCCCCGGATGGGGGAAAAGTCCGCGACCAACCTCATCGACGGGATCCACCAAAGCAAGTCCCGCGGGTTGGGGAGGCTATTGGCGGGACTTGGCATCCGCCATATTGGCGAAAGCATCGCCGATGAGGTCGCCCGCCGGGTCGGAGCCATCGACTCCCTATTGGCGCTTGGCGAAGACGAGATCGCGAACTTTCCGGGGATGGGGCCAGAGCGGGCTCATAGCCTGTTTGATTGGCTCCATGGTGTCGAAGGCGTCTCCACCCTTGCCAGGCTAAAAGAGTGTGGGGTTTCCATGGAGGCCGCGCCCACTGAAGTCCCGGGCGGAGGGGCCGACCTAACCGGCAAAACCTTTGTCCTCACCGGAACATTGGAGGGCCTCGACCGAGACGATGCCGAGCGATTCATTCGCGAACGGGGGGGGAAAGCGACCGGCTCGGTTTCCAAGAAAACCAGCTATGTCGTGGCGGGAGAGTCGGCGGGAAGCAAACTCGAAAAGGCTCGTGAATTGGGCATTCCCATTCTCGACAAAGCCGCCTTCCTTGCTTTACTTGGCCTATCCCAAACCGGCTTGATCCGCTAGCCACCGGCACTGATACAGCCTAACTGATACAACCTAATCGACCTTAACGGCATAGACATCCGTTCCACCGTCACGGTTCGAACAAAACAAAAGCGTGTTGCCATCGGGCGCCCAGGCGGGAAAGGTGTCCTGAGCCGGATTGTTCGTGATCCGCCTAAGGTCGGAGGCATCGGGTTTTACCGTGAAAATTTCCGACTGGCCGCCGACCAAACAGGCAAAGGCGATCCGGTCACCCTTGGGGGACCAAACGGGCCAAGACTCGTTCCCCTGCCCCGGACGGGGCGGCACAAGCCGCTTGACCCCCGAGCCGTCGGCGCGCATTTTAAACAATCTGGCGCCACCCTCTCGATACGAGACAAACACGATCTCTTTACCATCTGGCGACCACCAGGCTTGGTTGTCCGCATCGGGATGATTGGTTAGTCGAACAGTGTTTTCACCGCCCGGACCGCTCTTGTAAAGCTCTTGGTTGCCATGCCGCGTTGATACCCAAAGAAGCGTTTTTCCATCGGGCGACCAACGGGGCGACTCTTCAAACGCGACATAGGGGATGGCGATTTTGGTGCCCGTTCCGTCACTGTTGGCCGTGTGAATGTGCAGCTTGCCATCGGTGCCCTCCAGGATGTCGTGGACATAAACGATCTTGGAACCATCAGGATGGGGGTGGGCATCAAATTGGGGGATGCCCGGGTTGGGTTTTAATAAGGCGACCGCGGGCCCCCCGGAACCAAGGCCGCCCGGGTCCTTGCGCGACAAGGGCATAACCGCAAGTTCCATCTGCGGACTTTTGGTTCCCATGGTCAGGATGCGGGTGAAGTGAAGCGTCAACCCATCGGGAGAAACCCGAACATGGCCTTTCCAATCGCCATCCGTGGTTAGGCGCGAGGGAGACTGCCCCATTAACAAAAGAATCCAAAGGAACAATGAACCCACCTCTCCGAAAAAAGGAATTATGGCACCCGTTGGTGGCACCAAGTTTCTTCCGTGTTCATAGTTATTTTGCCACGGAAGGCCAGGGAAAAGAAGCGAAACAAGCGGAAAAGAGGAAGAGTAGCCACGGACGAACACGGAAGGCAAGGGAAAAGAAGCGAAACAAGCGGAAAAGAGGAAGAGTAGCCACGGACGAACACGGAAGGCAAGGGAAAAGAAGCGAAACAAGCGGAAAAGAGGAAGAGTAGCCACGGACGAACACGGAAGGCACGGAATTAAAAAACCAGTCTTTTGAACTCAACCTGTTGTTTGCCAAAGTTGATTAGTAGGCCGACCTTGATTCCCGTTGCTTTCAGTTCGTTCAACAGTTGTGCCTCATCTCTTGAATCTAGGGAGGGGGCGACTTTCAACTCCACCAAGACGCAATCATTTAACAGGATATCGGCCCGATAATCGCCGACGACCTGCCCTTTGTAGCGTATTTGAATGTCCGTTTCAATTTCGGCCTTTAACCCTCGTAAGTCCAATTCCACTTTCATGGCTCGCTGATAGACCCTTTCTAGGAAGCCGTACCCCAACTCTCGAAATACCTCGAACGAGGCTCCGATGATCTGTTCGGTGATGTCCTTATGAACAAGTTCCATCTTCCCCTCGCTTCTTTTCCGTGTTTCTTCCGTGTTCGTCCGTGGCTACTCTTCCTCTTTTCCGGCATTGACCACTTCCTTTCCGTGTTTCTTCCGTGTTCGTCCGTGGCTACTCTTCCTCTTTTCCGGCATTGACCACTTCCTTTCCGTGTTTCTTCCGTGTTCGTCCGTGGCTACTCTTCTTCTTTTCCGTCTTGCCAACAAATGGCGATACCCAGAGCCCCCAACGGAACCTTCGGAAAAGCCTGGAAAACAAGTGGTTTTATCGATAAAAAAAACGGAGAGGGAGGGATTTGAACCCTCGGTAGGCTCTCGCCCACACCGGTTTTCGAGACCGGCACAATCGGCCGCTCTGTCACCTCTCCAGAAGTGCTATTATGGGGAGTAATCCCTTGCAAGCAAGAAGGATCCTTGGGATTATGGTCCATGATTATGCCGCTTGAACCCTACAGTTGGTCCGGATTTTCATGGTTCCACCGGGGAGCAATCCCCACGAAAGGGAGACCAAGTAACTTTTTAATGGCCGCCCATTCCCCAAGGTCGTTCCCCTCTACTTTGTGGCCAATCCACTGGAGCACATAACCCAAAACAAACCCGCCTCCCGACCAGGCAAGGGGAACAGTGTTCGTATCTAGCAGGCGACCGAGGAAAAGGATCAGGCTGATAACCGAAATCGGAATCCCGATCATGTGAATCCAAAAATTAAAGGCGAGCTGATGCCTTAGCATCCAGCCATGGATTCTCTTCTTGAAGAACGATTTCTTTTGAGTGGGTTCCATAATATCCGCCTGCCCTTCTGATTTAATCGGGGTCAAAAGTATCCGTTTACATGCGTTCTATGACTTGAATACCAAGGAGATCAAGGCCCAGTTTAAGGCTTCTTGCCACCAAGTGGCAAAGGAGCAGGCGTGAGGGCAAAAGCGCCGGGGGAGCCTTGATTACCGGGCAATTTTGAAAGAAGCCGCTATAGGCCTTGGCCAAATCCCACAGATAGCCGGTAATAATATTGGGCCGCAGCTCCGAGGCCCCGGCAAGCAGAATTTCTTCCATCCGCAAAATCTGAATTGCCAAGGCCCGTTCTTCGGGGGTTGCCAGACTTATGGGCGCCTTTGTGTCGAGCGCCTCAGGCGAGACCCCTGCCTTTCGAAGGATGCTTTGGCAACGGGCATAGGCGTATTGCATATAGGCCGCGGTGTTTCCATCCATGGCCAGCATCTTCTCCCAAGAGAAGACATAGTCGGTGGTGCGATTTTGGCTCAGGTCGGCGTATTTCACCGCCCCGATACCCACCGTCTCGGCCACAAGGGAACGATTGAAAAGCTCCGCGTCCTCGGCCCGATTGGCGTCGAAAATCTCCCCGGCAAGTCGCACCGCCTCGTCAAGGAGTTGGTCCAGGTTGGCGACCGCTTTGCCGTCACGGGTTTTGATGGGCTTGCGATCGGCCCCTAAAACCGAACCAAAAGGCACATGAACGAGCCGTGGACCACTTTCGGTGCCGGTTCGCCCCCAACGCTTGGCGGTTTCAAAAAGATTATGGAAGTGAAGGTGTTGGCGGCTATCAACCACATAAAGGATTTCGGTTGGGTTGAATTCCCGGATTCGATAATCAATCGTGGCCAGATCCGTCGTGGTGTAGGTAAAGGCCCCGTCGCTCTTTCGAATCAAGGCCGGGGCGCCTTCTTCGGTGATAAAAACCCCCACGGCGCCTTGGCTTTCCCGGGCAATTCCCAGACTCAAAAGGTCCTCGACCACCGTGGCCAGCATCGGTTGATAGTGGCTTTCACCAAGGATATGGTCGAAATGGACATCAAGCCGCCGATAAACGGCGTCGATCTCTTCAAGGCAAAAAGGCATGAACCGGTTCCAAAGAGCAAGGTTTTCCTCATCTCCTTGGTGAAGTTTGACCGTTTCCAAACGACAGGCATCCTGAACCGGGTCGCTTTTGTCCCCGCCCTCTTCATCCGAGCCGGTTTTGAACTCTTTGCGAACTTCCACATAAAGACGAGCCAGTTCGGCCACGGGGTTCTTTTTCAGGTTTTCGGCATCCAATTTGTTGCGATACCCATAAAGCAAAATCCCAAACTGGGTGCCCCAATCCCCCAAATGGTTGTCGGTGATAACCAAGTGCCCCAAAAAGCGGTGCAGCCGGGCCAGGGATTCCCCCAGAATGGTGCTTCTTAGGTGCCCGACATGCATCGGTTTGGCGACATTGGGTCCGGAAAAGTCGATGACAATTCGGCGAGGATTTGCAACCTTGGCAATGCCAATGCGGTCGTCGTTGGCGGCTTGAGAGAGCAGACCTTCTAGGTAGTCGTTACGAAACTTGAGGTTGATAAAACCTGGCCCGGCGATTTCGGGCTTTTCAAGGATGTCGTCCCACTGGAGCCTGGCAAGCAGTTCTTCGGCGACTTGGCGAGGGGGCTTGCCCATGGACTTGCCAAGGCTCATGGCGGCGTTGGCTTGATAGTCGCCAAACTTGGAGTCGGTGGCCGGTTTTACCAAGGCCGACGCGGTTAAAGGGTCGGGGGCCCAGCCTAAGAGGGCCTGATAAAACCGTCCCCGCAACACTTCCAATAGGTTCATGCCGAGTTTCCAACGCAAAGATGGGGATAGCTGTCGGGATCATCCCCGACACAAGAGGCCGTCCAAGGAACAACCGGCTTAAATGGCCCCCAAGATTTTCGTGGATAGGACAATTTTGGCCCAGTCCACCCGAGGGGCATTCGACCAGAGTTCCTCGAGTTCGTAATAGCGCCTAGTGTCGGTGTCGAACACATGGACGATAATGTCCCCAAAATCCTGAAGGATCCACTTGCTGACCTGATAGCCTTCGATGGAGTAGCGTTTATCCCCCAACCGGGTGAAGGCGGAATCGGTCTCCTCGGCGATGGCGTGAAGTTGTCGCCGACTGGTCCCGGTGGAGATCACGAAAAAGTCGTATATGGTCGTGACAGGACGCATATCCAACACCAGAATATCTCGCCCCTTGTTTTGGTCCGCAACGCGAGCCGCAACGCAGGCCCGTTCCAGTGCCGTGGGAAGGATGGACTTTTTCCCTTTTGTGGGAGACTCCCCATTCGTTTTGTCTGCAACCGCCAAACCAACCTCCCAAATGATCCTTGCTGTTCAATCAGGCTCAATAGGTATATCTTTGGTTGTGGAGGTCATTTAGTCAAGGAAAAACCTTACATACTTGATCGTTGGGGGCTGTTTTCCCCTGAAATTGTGGGATTTGAACGCTTGGCTTGGGTGGGAACCCGTCCCTATTGCCCCTCTCTATTGCCCGGTCTGCTAGTTGTTCGTCACGGCTTGGTGTAAAGGACACCCCTCCTCGACCGGAAGCCCCTCTCGGTACTTTGCGAGGAGTTCCTTGGACCTTTTTGCCAAAAGCCGCCGAACTTCCCGCCGTTCTCCCTGCGTTCTTGAAATGAACATGTTATCGTATCCGGTGGTTTGATGCCTCATCCAGGCAATGACCGCCGCCTCCGCCCGTTGTTCCAAGGCAATGGTTTTGGTTCGGGCAACGGTGCCGCTGCCCACCGGGGTGGCATGATTGGTCACGGCCCGGGCAAAAAGCTCAACAAGTTGGCCATGATTGGGGTGAAAGGCCAAATAGGCAACGACCGCCCCATAAAAATCCTCCACATACGCGCTCTGGACCTTTTCTCGCCGACGAGAGGCGACCACCTTTTGCTTGGCATAGGCGGCGGTGGACTGCTCCTCTGTCCGCTCCAACCGGAGCCTTGCGATCAAGTCTTTGGAGGCCCAAACCCCTCGGGAGAAAATCTTTCGCCCCTTGGCCTCCTGAACCACCCAATGCTCGCCGGCCAACTTGGTCCGGCGGGTTAAGGCGCCATCGCCGGGTTCAAGGAGGGCCCAATCTTCTGGTACAGGCAAAATCCTGCCATCGGGGCTACGGACCGTTCGAGGCTTTGGCCCGGGCAAAAAAATGTTTTGGCTAAGCGGTTTGTCCATGGTTTTGCCTTCAAGGCTCCTAACAAAATCGACTTCCTAAACCGGGCGATCCCCATTAGACATCGGGGCATCTGGGCTTGGCTTTGCTTTTTCCAAGGCAAATAGGATTTTCCCCGGCCAGCCTTAGGATAAAGTATCCCAAACCCCTCCTCCCCTTCCTAGCGAATCAAGGCCCATGGCAACCACCGATTCTCCCCCTCGGCAGCGCATTTTTGTGGTGTGTGTCTTGCTGCTTTTGGCGACCACGATTAACTACGCCGACCGACTCACCCTTAATCAGCTGGCTCCCGAGTTGATGAAGGCGCTGGATTTCAACAAACAGGCCTATGGCAACGCCGAAGCCATGTTCGGAATCGCCTATGCCCTTGGCGCCCTTGTTTGGGGATATTTCGTCGACCGATTCGGTCCGGTCCCCATTTATCCCATCGGCGTGGTGCTTTGGTCCCTAGCGGGTTTTGCGACCGGATTTGTCCAAAGTTATGACGACCTGGTCTGGTGCCGGGCGGCCCTTGGGTTTTGTGAGGCTGCCAACTGGTCGTGCGGCATCGTCATCACCAAAAAACTCCTCGATCCCAAAGACCGGGTACTTGGCAACGGCATGTTTCAATCGGGCACCGCCCTTGGGTCCATTCTCACTCCATTCACCGTGGTCTGGCTCAGCCATAACTTCGGCTGGCCCGTGGCGTTTCAATTTATCGGGGTGTTGGGTTTCCTCTGGGCAATCGCTTGGGTGGTGGTGCTTTGGGCCAACCCCCTAAGGAACACAAACCGGGTGGACGAAACCGAAGCCGCCGAAGAAATGCGTTTTTGGCCGTTTGTTGTGTGGCTATTTCGGGATAGGCGCTTTTGGTGCTTGGCGGTCATGGTTTTTTCTATAAACGCCAATTGGCATCTGTTTCGTACCTGGTTACCGCTTTACCTAAGAGAAGGCCGGGGATTTACCGAAGGCCAACAGGCCGGGGTGTTCACCCTGTTTTTCATTGCCGCCGATGCCGGCGCGCTCCTAAGTGGCTATTTCATTCGCCAACTTGCGCCCCGCTTGGGGGTGTTTCGCTCCCGGTTTTGGGTCTTTTTCACCTGTTCCCTGCTCACCTGGGCAAGCTTTCCATTGGCCTTTGTGGAATCGAGTTGGGCCTTATTTCCTAGCCTAGTGGTGCTTGGCCTGGGATCATTAGGACTATTTCCCATCTATTTTGCTTTTTCTCAGGACCTGACCACCAAACGACAGGGAATCCTCACCGGGATATTGGCGGCTTGGAATTGGGTCCTTCTGTTTTTGATGCAACGCCTGATGGGTTGGGCCATTCAATCCAGTCAAGATGCCGAGGTTGCCCGTTTGGCAACCCTTGGGGTGGATTCGGTTCTTGCGCTGCAAATGGCCATCCACGACGCCTACCCATTAAAAATCGCCCTGGCGGGCCTTGCTCCTTTTGTTGGTTTTTTGGCCCTTTGGCTTTTATGGCCCAAGGAAACCAAGCCCCTTTCAGCTTCCCTCCCACCAAAACTCTAAGCAGCTGTCTGTTTTACCCCCCTTCCTGTTAGGCTTTTCAGACCAATTGGACCAATCGGGATGGCGTTCGCTTGGAAAAGGTCGCCAAATTCTTCAGAAATTTTTCTCTTTTGTGCTCTTTTTGGCCGACCCAAAAAGCAGTCTCAAGCGTAATAAGTATGCCCAAAGGTTTTCAGCCTGGCGGCGGCGGATACGAATCTCGAAAATCGCTGGGGTTTTCGAACGCGTCCGCAAAGGCCAAAACCTTGGGGCGAGGGAGGGAATGGGCCATGAAACAACCACAACATATTCCGTCTCGCGATTTGATACGCCTTCATCCATGGACCTTGGCGCGGGCAAGGTCAGCAAGTGGATACCTACGGCAAGTTTTAAGTTCGTTGCGTGAAGCCTGGCTGGACCATGCCGCCGCGGCCCATCGCATCCAAAAACTGGAACTGCGTCACGGCAGGGCCAACACAAAACTTTTGGTGGAGCTGGAGGATCAAAAATCCATCCTCCAATCCCATTACAAACGCATTGTGGAGGCGGTCACCGAGATGGCGGCCATCGGGGCGGTGCCCGGTCCCATGCACCAAGGAATAGGCTTCCTCCCAGTGGTCAACAACCAACGGCTAGCTTGGCTAATCGTCGATCTCTATGACGAGGCAACCTTGGCTGGCTGGCGGTGGCACGGCGAACCGGAAGACATCAAACGCCCCATTGCCGACTGGGAAGCACTCCTTTTGACCCCCACCCGTCGTTGACCTAGGTCAACCGGGGTTTGTTAACGAACAAGGAACCACCCAAGCCCCCACCTCTTTCCTCCCCCCACAGGTAGGCAAGAGGTCGGGTTGCTGAGATTTCCGCTTGTCGTAGAAACGCTCAAAAAAATCGAGGAAGAAAAAAGCCCCGGGTTACCACTCCACAAAACCCAACCGTTCGCCTTTGATCATTATCTCTCGGTCCGCCATCACCGTTCCCTCTGTAACGAGGGAATTATCAATAAAAGACCTTCTTCCGATGGTAACATTATCTTGAATGGTTGACCGGAAGACTACGGACCAATCGCCCACGCGGAT
>SIAL01000044.1 GCA_009691815.1 Gemmataceae bacterium
GGATGTGGGCAAGCGGTTCGGGCCCCGGAATGACATGCGTGCCCTGATGACACGCGGGCAAGAAGTCGCTGCCCCAAGTTTGGGCCCCGGCATAGGGGGCGGCAGGGGCCAAGACCATGAACGAGGGGAGGTTTTGGTTTGGGGTTCCAAGGCCATAGCTGACCCAGGCCCCGGCACTCGGTCGGGCGAATTGGGCGGACCCTGTGTGCGCCGCAAGGGTCGCCTTGTCGTGGCCGTCGCTTTCACACCACATGCCGTTTATGACGCAGACATCGTCCATGACCGATCCCAAATGGGGAAATAGATCGCTTACCCAAGTGCCGGCTTGACCATATTGCCTAAAGGGAAATCGGGATTTGACCAAATAGCGATCGAATTTGCCCGGTTTATTAAGCCAGCGACTGGCGGTGATCGTCTTGCCATGGTCCGTCGTTAGTTTTGGTTTGGGGTCAAAAGTGTCGATGTGGCTTACCCCGCCGGTGGAGTAGATAAAAATTACCTGATCGGCCTTGGCCGGAAAGTGGCCCCCTTTGGGGAGTAAAGGATCGGTGTTTTGGCTTGGGGAGGCATTCGTCTGTTGAAACAGCCCCGCAAGGGCGACGGCACCGAAACCGCCCGAGGCGCTTTGGAGCAGTTTTCTGCGGGAGAGTAGGGAGGGGTGCATGCTATTTAATCCACATGAAGGGCTGCGTTTGAGGTTAGCAACACCCGGGAAAGGGCGGCCCAAGCTAAGGGGCGGAGCTGTCCGATGGGGGTGCCGTTGCTTTTGAGAGCGGATTCATAGGATTGCAAAAATTCCAGCGATTCGGTGATTTCCACGGGGGATGGTTCTGTTCCCCTAGTGAGGAGGTGGGCCTGTTGGATGCGGGCAATATCGTCTTGATTTTTTGCCAACAAGCTTAAGGCAAAGCCTTTGGCTTGATCGTGGACAAAAGGGCTGTTCATGAAAAACAGGGCCTGGGTAGGGGTGGTGGTGGGGAGGCGCTCGGCGGTGCTGATATTGGGATCCGCGGCGTCGAAAAGGGCCAAATAGGGATGACGCCGATTGCGTTGGCTCATCAGGTACACGCTTCGGTTGTTGCTTTCATACAGGCCGTGAAAGGGGGCATGGATAGTAAACCCCCATGGTTGAGGGGGGAAGGGGTGGCCATTTGGAGTTTTCAGATCCAGATTGCCTCCCAAAGCAAGCATCATGTCCCGAACGGATTCGGCATCCAGCGGGCGTTTGGAAAAGCGCCAAAGCAAGTGGTTGTTTGGATCGAGGGCAATGTTGGCAACCTTGCCTTGTGACGAGCGCTGATAGGCGGCGGAAGCCATGATGTGGCGGTGCATGGCTTTGATGGAATAGCCCGATTCCACAAATTGATAGGCCAACCAGTCGAGGAGTTTGGGGTCCGTTGGCGGGTCACCGCGGAGGCCAAAATCGCTGGGTGTGGGGACAATCCCTCGACCGAAATGGCCTTGCCAGATTCGGTTTACCATTACTCGGGCGAAGAGTGGATTTTCTTTGCGGGTGATCCAGTTGGCCAATTCCAGTCGACCACTCCCTTTCGATTTTGGAGCTAAGGTATCGCCTCCTAGGATCTCCAAGAAGCGTCTGGGGACTTCTTGGCCAAGCTTGTCGGGCTCTCCCCGTTTATGGATTTTGGCATTGGCGGTAAGCCCCTCGGCAACCCCGTAGGCGACATCATGAAGAGGCCTAGCAACCTCGGCATTAAGCCTGGCAGTGGCCTCTTTTTGCAGAATATCCACATTGGCCAATTGGTTCTTGGCTGGGGTTGTGGCGGGGCGAGCAAAGGTCGGGCCCGGCTTGGCAAATGGGACCTCGGCAAGGGCGATGTTGTCCAAATCATGAACCGGCACGGGGCCAGGCACATGACCTATCCCATCGCAAATGAAAGTGTCAATCACCCCATCCCAACCCTGGGCCAGTTTTTTCCCGGAAAAGGGAATCCCTACCGAAAGGATCTTTTGGGTATCCAAAGTGGTAATCATCCCCTCATAGGTCTTGGAATTGGGGTCGATGCTGATTTGCAAAGAGTGCCAAGTGTCTGGCGACAATTTGGCCACCAAGTCCCACTGTGTCCCGTTTTTGACCATGATGGATTGAGCCGATACGGAAATATCCAGAGCCGTGGAGGCAATGACACCTCGACCAAGATACAATCGAAAGGCTCCGGGGGCGCCACGATTTCCGGGGAGATGAAAGTCGATGGAGAAGTGGATTTTTTTGCCGGGTTGGGCATTTACAGGGTCGGCGAAAACATAGCGCACCCCATCGTTCGAGGCCCCGGCGGACATTCGTACCCCCTGTTTGCCTTTGGGGTGAATGTGGTTGAAGGGGCTTTGGGCCTCGGGAGAAAGACTGTTTGGGCCGATGGCAAGCCAGGGACTTCCGATGGCGGATTTGGGATTTTGTTTTTCAAAACCCAAATCCGGTCCGCCGACGACGGGTTCGCCGGAAAGTTGGGCCTTTTGCAGTTGGATTTCACGCAAACGGGTTTTGAGGGCCGCCACGGTAACGGCTTTTTGCGCGGCAAGCCGATGGATTTCATCGGTGGGTACAAGGGGAACCAACCGATCGGGTTTTTTGTGTTCCTCGCCCCCGGGAAAGGACCACTGGGAACTTTGAAAGATCCCGTAAAGGGCATAATAATCTTCTGTGCCGATCGGTTCGTATTTGTGGTCATGACAGCGCGCACAACCAAGCGATAGGCCCAAAAGCGAGCGGCCTATAGACTCGATAACATCGGCAAAGTCGAGGTATTGGTAATCGGTGTTGGGGGCGTAACCATAGCGTTTGCCTATCGCCAAAAATCCGGTGGCGATGATCTGATCCGCCGCGTTTGTTGCCGGGGCAGGCCGTCCACTGTTTCCGTTTGTTTCGTTGGCCAAGATGTCGCCGGCGATTTGTTCTCGGACAAATTGGTTATAAGGCATATCGGAATTGAAGCTACGGATGACCCAATTGCGGTATTTCCATGCCTCGGGCAGGGGATAATCGGCACCATCGCCGGCGGTGTCGGCATAGCGAGCAATATCAAGCCAATGGCGGCCCCAGCGTTCCCCATAGCGGGGTGATGCCAGCAACCTATCCACCAGGCGGGCAAAGGCTTCTGGGGAGGTGTCCGTTTCAAAGGCAAGGATTTCTTCCGGGGTGGGTGGGAGGCCGGTGAGGTCAAAGGTGGCCCGCCGGATCAGGGTGGGTTTGTTGGCCTTTTCCACGGGCAAAAGGTGCGAGCGGTCCATGTTGGCTTGGAGAAACCGATCAATGTCGTTATGCAACCTAGTCGATTTTTTGCCTTGCGGAGGAACCGGCTGATAAAGTTTTTGAAAGGCCCAATGGGCCCGGTCGGTGGGCATGATCGCCTGGGTCCGGCCACCGGGTGTTGGGTTTTTCTCGGCGGGCCAGGGAGCGCCTTGGGCAATCCAAAATTCAAAATCTTTTAGGGTTTCGGGGGGCAACTTCCCGGATGGGGGCATTTTCAGGTCGCCTTGTTGGGACAGGGCGGCAAGGAGAAGTCCTTCGGTGGTTTTGCCGGGAATGATTGCGGGTGCGGTATCGCCCCCTTTAACCAGCGAAGCCCGGTTATCGAGTCGAAGGCCCCCTTGCTGTTTTTGAGAACTGTGGCACTTGTGGCACTTTTCGACCAAAACCGGGCGGATTTTGCTTTCAAAAAAAACATCATCGGCAAAGGCGGGGGATACGCCTAGACAACTCGCCAAAAGGGACCAGTAGAAAGGGTACAAAGGGGGGATGTCCGCAAAGAAGGAAGGGGGGAATGGCACCCAAGCCGGGTACAGAAACCCTTGTGTTGATTTTACCACTTTGTTTGGCGTGTCGGCAAGAAACCGTGTGGAAATGGCAAAAATTGAGAGGTTGGGATTATGGGGAAGGGAGATGGTGGCATGCAAAAGGGGGCCAGAGGCAGCGTTGTCTATGTTGTTTCAATTGCCCATATTGCCGCGTCGGTTAACTTAACAAATCGTGCTTGACCCCAGTTCCACCGATTATTTACAATTGGGTGACCCCAAGGGTGTGGACAGAGAAAGTCTGCCCTTTGGGTCCCCTATTTCCAACGACCATGGATGGTAATTGCTTTGTCCAAAAGCAGGCGGATTCTGACGGAACACCTGCCCGCACCGCTGCGCCGGTGGTTTGTGCTGATCTGGCCGTTTTTGGCTTTGATGTCCCTCTTTTATTCTATTTTTGTGCGGCTGAGATCTCTCTTTTTTCGATTCGGGTTTTTAAAGTCCAATCGACTGCCCGTACCTGTTATTTCCATCGGCAATCTGACCACCGGCGGAACCGGCAAAACACCTTGCACCGAATTTGTTGCCAGGCACCTGCGGCAGCTTGGGTTAAGGGTCACGATCCTAAGCCGGGGCTTTGGGTCTGTCTTGGGTTATTTGAATGACGAATCTCGGGTCATTGAGGAAAACCTCCCGGATGTGCCTCTATTGCAAGGGGCGGATCGCACAGCCATGGGTCAAATCGCCATTGATGAACTCGAAACCGAGGTGCTTCTTTTGGATGATGGGATGCAGCATCGCACCTTGGCAAGGAATCTGGAGATCGTTCTTATTGATGCGACCGACCCGTTTGGGGGTGGTTGGCTTTTGCCCGCCGGGCTACTTCGCGAGCCCAAATCGGCCCTTCGCCGGGCCCATGCGATCCTCATTACCCATAGCGACCTGGTCGAGCCGACGGTCTTGGAACAATTACACAAAAGCGTGTCTCGCATTGCACCCAAAGCGGTCATTGCCCATGCCGTTCACGAGCCCTTAAGTTGGGTGGATGCCATCCTGCCGGGCGAACCCCTCCCTTTGACCGAACGGCCACTTGGTCCCGTCGCAATACTTTGTGGCATTGGTAATCCCGATGGTTTTGTCACGACTCTGGAGCGGCTTGGTCTAAAGGTCACCCATCAAAGGCGATTTAAGGATCATCACGAATATACCAGGTTGGATATCCAAGAGTTGGAAGCGTGGGCGGAAAAACTCCCTGTGGGAACTTGGTTGGCAACCACCCAAAAGGACATGGTCAAACTGAAATTGGGCGGCTTGGGCGGGCGTAAGATGTTGGCACTTAGAATAGGCCTCAAGTTGACCACGGGCCGGGATCGGTTTTTGGCGGTGATCGACCGGCACGGCTTGGGTGGTGCCGATTTTGCCAAGGAATTGCCGCTTGCTCCGCTCCGGCCAGAGTTGGCTTTGAATGCTCAACCTTGTGATCGCAAAAGTCCGTCG
Source organism: Gemmataceae bacterium (assembly GCA_009691815.1). Classification (GTDB taxonomy): domain Bacteria; phylum Planctomycetota; class Planctomycetia; order Gemmatales; family Gemmataceae; genus SYLG01. The sequence goes on from SIAL01000044.1 coordinate 5,251, forward strand.
TACATCCTGCGAACCCTCACCGTTACGGGAGGCATTTGATGCCCAAACAAGAGGATGGGTTTCCCCCCTTTGATCTGACCGGGTTAAAGACCTATTCCATTGAATCAAGGACAAGCAAAGTATTTGCAGAGGACCTTGGCAGGCCGGTATCGCCTGACGCCACCCTTGGGGAATGGTTGGATGCGCTGCCCAACCAACTGGCGGGAAAATGGATTAAGCGGGCCGCGACGGTTTTGGCAACCGCAGCGGAAGCTAAGGCGACCGTGGTCGCGGCGATTGGCGGCCATGTGATCAAGACAGGTTGCGGGCCGTATCTCATTCGATTGATGGAAGAAGGGGTCATCGGGGCCTTGGCAATGAACGGGGCCACCGCGATCCACGATTATGAATTGGCCCTTGCAGGGAAGACATCCGAGGATGTGGGCGCATGTCTTTTGGCGGGAAGCTTTGGGATGGCCCGCGAGGTCGCCGATGCCTATTCCCATGCCGCAAAACAGGGTGCTATCGCGGGGTGCGGCCTAGGTCGAGCCTTTGGCGACCTGCTTGTGGATCAAGCCGACCGCGGCCTGCTTACCCATCCCAAGGCAAGTGTTGTACTAGCCGCCAGAAGGCTGGGCCTACCCTGCACAATTCATGTCGCCATGGGAACGGACATCGTCCATATGCATCCCCAAGTTGGCGGCGCGGATTTGGGCGAAGCGTCCCTCGTGGATTTTCGGCGACTCTGTTCAGTGGTCGCCTCCATGAAAAACGGGGTCTGGTGGAATATCGGTAGCGCGGTAATCATGCCTGAAGTGTTCCTAAAAGCGGTGAGCGTGGTTCGCAACTTTGGACACGATATTTCCGGGTTGATCGCCATCAACCTCGACAAGGAGGCCAAATACCGAAGCTTGGTAAATGTCCTACAACGGCCCGCATCCGAGGGGATTGAGCTAACCGGCCACCACGAGATCCTCTTGCCGCTTTTGTACCCCGCGATTCATTGGGCAAGAAGGCGCCTCAATCCAACCAATCCTGTTGACAAGGTTTCCGATGAGAATTCGGCAAGGAGTGCGGCATGAATTCCACCACTGACTCCGGCGCGGCAAGCCTTGGCGAGTTGTCGATGCTCGCCCAAAACTTGGGGAGTCCACGGATCCTTGTTGTAGGCGATCTGATGCTGGATCGGTATGTTTGGGGCGATGCCTCACGCATTAGCCAAGAAGCTCCGGTGATCCTGCTCAAAGCGGATCGTTCGGAAGAACGACTGGGCGGGGCGTCGAGTGTCGCCACCCTGCTGGCGGCACTGGGAGCCAAGGTCGACCTTTGCGGAATCACCGGTGAAGACAGCGCGTCGCTACGGGTCCGATCCATTCTCGATGATTTGGACATTGGCCATAAAAAGGTGTTCGCCGATCCGTCCAGGCCCACCACGGTGAAGGAGCGTTACATTGGCCGAGCCCAACACCGTCACCCCCAACAGATGATTCGGGTGGACTATGAAGACACCAAGCCCATCAACAAAGAGCTCGAGGAGCGGCTTTTGGAGGCGGCCTTGGCAAGCCTTGACGGCGTCGGCTGTGTCCAAATCAGCGATTATGACAAGGGCGTTTGCACACCCGGCCTTTTGGTCCCCTTGATCCGAGAGGCTCGCCGAAGGGGAATTCCCGTGTTGGCCGATCCGGTTCGGGGTGGCGATTGGAGCAAATACCAAGGATCAAGCACCCTTACCCCCAATCGCCTAGAGGCGGGGCTTGCCGTTGGCCGAACGCTTGAGACGGTTCAAGATGCGCTTGCGGCGGCTGGTGAACTACTGGAAAAGTTTGGCCTCGATGTTGGAATCGTGACGCTGGACCGAGACGGCATGGCCTTGGTTCGGCCCGATGGAAGGGCACATATTTTCCCGACACGACCAAGGCAGGTTTACGACATTACGGGCGCGGGCGATATGGTCATGGCGGTGTTGGGAATGGTCTTGGCCACGGGCGCGGACTTTGCCATGGCTACCCAGCTTGCCAATGTTGCGGGTGGCCTTGAGGTGGAAAAAATCGGCGTTCAACCCGTGACCATTGCCGAAATTCTCGGAGATCTGCAAGCGAGTGGGGCAATTACCCATTCGGTTGAAAACTCCCGGGGCAAGATCGCCTTGGAAACCGAAATTGACCAAAGGGTAAACGAGGCTAGGCGGATGGGTCGCCGCATTGTTTTTACTAACGGCTGTTTTGATGTGCTTCACGCGGGTCATGTTAGCTATCTTGCCGAGGCAAAGCGCCAGGGAGATTTTCTGGTGGTGGGGCTCAATAGTGATGCCTCGGTCAAAGGGCTTAAGGGGCCGACAAGGCCGGTTCATCCGGAGTGGGCCAGAGCGGCGGTCCTTGCCGGGCTAGAAGCCGTGGATATGGTCACCGTTTTCGAGGAGCAAACGCCACTTTCGCTGATTCGGCGCATTCGTCCCGATGTGCTGGTCAAAGGCGCCGACTACCGCCTCGAAGAAGTGGTGGGTGGAGATTTTGTGACAAGCCTTGGTGGGCGGGTTCACCTTGCGCCCCTTGAGCCGGGCATGAGCACAACGAACGCGCTTGAAAAGGCCAAGGCGTTTGAAAAAATTCACTTGAGTGACGGTGGAGGCAATGAACCAAGAGCCGGGGCTGCCTAGTGCTTTAGGATCAACGCATAAGAAATAGGGTTTCAAAGGACAAAGGAGATTAACGAAGTGGCGGAGCGGATTGTGGCATTCCTTCCCGGTTGGATTGGCGACGCCGTGATGGCGACGCCCGCGCTTCGTTCTCTCCGTGAACGCTTCGCCGGGGCCCGAATCCTGTGGGTTGCCAAATCCGGAGTCGCCGCCGCGCTTCAGGGATCTCCGTGGAACGACGGGGTCATTGCCTCTGTTCCCTCCAAGGGATTGGCCAAGCTTGCCGAACCCCTTGCGCTGGCCCGAATGATTCGCAACCAATTGGGTGGGGCACCGGATCTGGCCGTCTTGTTGTCAAACTCTATGCGGACGGGCCTTGCCGCCTGGTTATCGGGCGCAAGTCGTCGGGTAGGGCAGGCGCTGCATGGCAGGCGGTTGCTATTGAGCGATGCTATCGAACCCAAAAGGGATGCCAGCGGCCAGCTATCCCCCACGCCCATTATTGAGATTTACAACGAAATCGTCCGAGTATCGGGTTGTGCCGAACCCGGTTTGGCAATGGAGCTATTCACGACCCGAAATGATGAATCCGACGCGGTAAGTGCTTGGTCGGTGGCGGGATTTCGGCCGGGTATTCGAATTGTCGGGCTCCATGCGGGGGCGGCCTTTGGCGCGGCGAAACTGTGGCCGATTGAACGCTTTGCCGAGGTCGCTCGGAAACTGGCGGGGATGGGCTTTGGGGTAATCGTGCTGGGTGGCCCGGTAGAGGCTGCTCAGGCCAGAAACCTTGTCGCCCGCGCCGATCATCCGATGGTGCGCGCCTTGGCGGAACCCGGTATGCCACCACTTTCTTTGGGGTTGATAAAAGCGGTCGTCCGCAGGTTGGCACTGTTGTTGACCACCGATAGCGGGCCAAGGCACATAGCCTCGGCATTCAATCGACCCGTGGTAACCCTGTTTGGACCGACCCATATCGCATGGACCGAAACTTGGCAGGAAAACGCGGTTCACCTTGCCGCCCCGGTTCCTTGTGGGCCCTGTCAGATGCGCGTTTGCCCCATAGGACATCACGATTGTATGAAAAATATTGGCACATCTCTTGTAATGGATGTCATCCGCCAAGTGATGGAGGGGATCGCCCCTCTGGCCGCAAAAGCCGGCGTTCCCGGAGTCAGGGCTTTTGACCCCCCCAGGATTGCGCTTGGGATGATGACAATTGCCGAAAGGAAATCGGCGTGAATTCGTTTTTGCTCCCCTTTTTGATTCCCGCCTTGGTGGTGTACTTTGCTTGGCGGGTTGCCAAAGGGCAAAAAGCGGTGGTAATTGCCCCGGGTTGTCGGGACCGCTCTCATCGGTATGGCCTCAGTAAAGCGAAAGATTTTTTAGATTTACCTTGTGTGCGAATTGGTGGGCATAGGCATCGCTATGTGGCAAGGGTTGGCCTTCCCGCGGGTTTCCAGGGGGATCCCTCAAACAATGGCCAAAACTCTCTCGCGATGGCCGCCTGTCCCGAGGCGGCATGGCCCGGGGCGCTGCTCAAAGTCGAGGAACGGGGCCCTTTTGTCAAAAGCATTACCTCGCCGTTTTTGAGCCTAGGAGGGAAATCGGGCCCCAGACTGGAAGCCTCAAACCTTGAAATGGCGGCCCTTTATGGACTTCCAGCGCCTAGCTGGATCGCCTATGGTGCCCATCGGGGGAGAACCTTCCTTTTGATCGCCGAGATCACCGGGGCACTGCCTTTGATTCAATCGACAACCTCGCCCTATCGAGCCTTGCGTTTCGCGATGTGGATGGGAAAAACGCTGGCAAGGATGCACGCCCTGGGTGTTGTCCACGGAGACCTTTTCCTCAAACATGTTCTGTTTGATCCCGAAAAAGGGGAGCCTGTTTTCGTCGATTGGCAGAGGGCACGCCTAGTACAGGCCCCACGCCTTGCCGATCGGCTTAGGGATTTTGCCGCCCTGGCCTATTCCCTTCCCAAATCTTTAGAACCATTCAAGGTTTCGCAAACGGGATCCAATCGTCTTGGAAGAAACATCCTAAGTAAGGCACTTGGCTCCTATCTCTTGGAATCGGAAAAATATCCCAATCCCGGAGCACTATTGCCCGAATTTGCCAAGCTATGGAAACTCCTCGAGCGAGAGGTTGACCAAATCGCGGCTAGGCACGGACCACGGGGTAGCCAGGCTCAACAAGGCCAGCGGGCGGGCCACGACTGGGTGGTGGTTCGTCGGCCAGAGTGTCGCAATTTTGCCTGGACCACACTTGGCATTGAAAAAACCGAAGCAGTGGAACAGTCGATGGTATGGATGCGGCGTGCCGCCGCTAGGCTTTCGGAAAATGGTCGGGCCAAGGGGATCAGTTGGGTCCGTGGAGTGGACGGGCATATTGTTGGCGGTATCGCTTGGTGGCAAGGGAAGCGGTCCCCATGGGCCTTCCGATTAGGGCGTCGCCCATTGGCCCCGGAAATTGCTTTGGCGGGGCGGCTGTTTCACTTGGACAACCTTGGCATTGAAGCGGCCAAGGTCTTGGCCCGTGGCGTTTTCCTTGTTCCCGGTTCGAAAACACGGGTCCATTTTCTGGTCATTCAACCCAAACGGCCCGGGATGAGTATTGGGCTTTGGCTGCGGAAAACGGCCTTTCAACCCGGTTCCCGGCGCAAGGCGATCATTGAAAACTTGGGTAGGTCGTTAGCCCAACTTCATGCTAAAGGGGTCCAGCTATTCACCGTTAAAGGGTCTAAAAAAGGATCCAATGGCTTGTTGGTTCCTTTTAGTATCCATGTCGCCCGCTCTATGGTGTGGCTCCAGTGTCCGTCCGAAAGTAGCTTCGCCGGAAAAAATCTTGTCGGGGGACGGGAAGTATGGGCGGACTTGGGCTGCCTTATGCGGCGGCTCATTGGTTTGGGCGCCTCCCCTTTGGAAACATCGTGGCTTCAGCAGGCGTATCTCACCACCGCTCTTCCCGGCGCGGGCAAAACCGAAACCATTTTCGAGGTTGAAAAAGCCAAACCCGTTCTCGTTGCCGCCATGGCCTCGGTGGGAGACTCGAATAAAGGTGGCGCAATCCAGAAGGAAGGATTCGAACCGAAATCCGCCGAAACCCCGCGGAATGGGCGAACCTTTGTAGATCAAGGTCGCTCCTTGCCACCCATTCATAATGGGCGTCGTACTTGGGCACACGACGATTGGGTCCGTTTTGTCGGTCCACATTGGGCGGATTCGATCATGGACATAAAACTCACCGATCGTTTTCACGCCAAGCAAGGCCGCTCCGTAGGTCGCTGGGAAATCCAAGAGCCGGATCGAACCGGAGAAAAGCTCATTGTCTATCTAAAGCGCCACAACATACTTCCCCGCCTTGATGGCCTGCTTGCCCGTTTGATACCTCGGTGGCCAAGGTCGCCCGCGCTTCAGGAATGGCAACATTTAAGGTGGGCCTTGGAGTTGGGCATTCAGGTGCCTCGTGGCCTTGCTGTTGCCGAATTTCATGGACCCGGCACCAAGCTGCAAAGCTGTTTAGTGGTAGGCGAGCTTACCGGGATGATACCCCTGCATGAGGCGGTGCCTTTGGCCAGTCACCGTATAGAGCCCGATAAGTTTCACCTTTGGAAGCGCGGGCTATTGAGGGAAATGGCTCGGATAGGGAGGCTTTTGCACGACCGCCGCTTCTTCCATAAAGACTTTTACCTTTGTCATTTCTACATCAAGGAATCCGATACTTGGCGGCCCCCCCCTTCTTGGTTTAATCAGGTGGTTTTGATCGATCTCCATCGGCTGGCAAAGCATCGGCTGTTTTGGCCCATGTACCAGATCAAAGACCTTGCCCAGTTACTCTTTTCCTCGGAAGTGGAGGGGGTAGGCGCCCAGGACAGGATTGCGTTTTGGAGGGCCTATCAGGGGCTGTGGGCGGGCGATGGACGGGGCCAGGGTTGGTATGAGCGGATCGTGGAGCGAATCATTCGCTGGAAATGGCAACGATACCGAAACCACAATTTGAAGTTGGTCCATGGGGTGCGTCGTGCCGCTTAATCGTTTTCCGGACTCAAAACTCAAGGAGTGGGTCCCAATTTCCGATAAATGTTGGGTACTTGGGGCCTTGGGCCTCTGCTTGGTGGTTGTCGAATGGATCCAGACCAGGCTAAAGGAGTTGTCCGTCCCTGTGGGGATGAACTTATGAACATTGCCTTTTGCTATGAAAGTGTGCTCCCGGAACGGGGTGGCTGTGAGACTTACATTGCCGCCTTGGCACATCGTCTGGTAGCCGATGGTCACAAAGTTCACCTGTACGCGTCTCGGTGGGATGCCGCCAAACTTCCCGTCAATCTCAATTATCACGCGGTGCCCGTTCCGTCGTGGCCCCGGTTTTTAAGGCCATGGCGCTTTGGAAGCGCGGTTTTAAACGCCCTTGAGGGGCATGACCACGATATTACGGTCGGTTTCGACAAGACTTGGGGTTTGGACATCATCTATCCTCAGGGGGGGCTTTTTGCCGCAAGTGCCCACCAAAACCTCTTAAAGATTGCCAATCCGATCCAGCGTAAAATCATGGGTTTTCTCAAACAGTTCGATCTGGCGCATTTTTCTTTTACCTCGCTTGAACGCCGCCAATATCTTGGCAATCACAAAGGCATCATCATCGCTATCAGCGACATGGTCCGCCAACATTTCCAAACCTATTATAAAATCTCCTCCTCCGATCTTCGTATGGTACGGATTGCTTTTAATCCCGAACGGTTCGTTGAAAGTGATCGGCCCAAAAGGCGGATGGATTGGCGGACGGCATGGAACCTGAACCCCGAGGATAATGTGGGGCTTTTCTGTGGCATGAACTATCGGCTCAAAGGGCTCGAACCGCTCCTTCACGCCGTAAAACTCATGCCCGAATCCCCAAAATTTCGACTTGTGGTGGTCGGTTCCCCAAAAACGGCCTCCTTCGAACGACTTGCGAAAAAACTGGGCATTACCGACCGGGTCCGTTTTGTGGGTTACCAAGCTGATATGCGCAATGGCTATTTTGCCGCCGATTTTTTTATCCACCCCACCTTTTACGACCCCTGCTCCCATGTGATTACAGAGGCCATGGCCTGTGGCCTTCCCGTGATCACTTCCAAATACAACGGTGCCTCGGAATTAATGACCCCGCCCAACGAGGGATTCATCATCGACAACCCGCATGACCACCAAAAGCTTGCGGGCTGCATGATTCAGTTCCTAGATCCGGCCAAACGCCTAGCCGCCGGTCAAGCCGGTAGGCGCACCGCCCAAAGCTGGACTTTTGACCATCATTATCGCCAAATGGTGGATGTGTTTCGTGAAGGCGCCAACCGCCGCCGCCAAGCGGCGTAATCCCTTTCTTGTTCGGAAGAACCTCTTTTTCACGGGATTGAAACCTATTTTTATCCGCAGATGACACAGATTCCCACAGATAAAAAATCAGGCATTGGTACTGGATCTGTTTGGGCAAAAATGGATCACCAATACACAGAACTCCCCCAATTATGGCAATCGTTTCCGCCTTTCTTGTCCTAATCTGAGTGCATCTGGTGCGTCAGTAAGCTTGGTTGATTCAGCAAGAAGAAAGGGTACCCGTTCACGGATTTCATCACTAACCGGATAGTGGAAGTGTAACATTGTCCCGTAACCTGTAAAGGCTATCCAGGGATGAGTCGGGGTGCGGGTAGGTTTTTTCTGAACGATTCGATGCATGATTGGATGTAATCCAGGGTCTGTACGCCAATTTTCCTGCAAGTAGCACTCACCGAAAATATAGTTTCTATGAACCTTTTGCCTGCTTCCGATTGGATGCAAAGAAAGATCTTTCGGTAAATCACCAGCTCCCGAAGGTGGCGTTCCGCTTCGTTGTTCGTCGGCTCAACCCCCTCGACATAGGCAAATTGCCACAACGATTCAAAATGCTCCAATAGGTTAGTCGCCACTATACCCAACTTCCGTTTGGGGTATGCCAGGGCCTTTTCCAAAACTTCCCGTATCCGCTGCCAATACCGACCAAGTTGGTTCTTGATAAATTCAATCTGACTT
>SIAL01000045.1 GCA_009691815.1 Gemmataceae bacterium
TTGTCGGAGGTGATGCGATTTTCGACGCCTACGGCGTGAACCGCATTTGGAACTGATCCGAGAACCCCATGAGCATCGGCCAACCCGAACGAGAAACGCAACATAGGCTGGCCACCTGGACCACAAAACAGCCCCATGAATTGTCCAAAGTAGTAGGCACACTCCGGGTGCCGTTGTATTTCTATCCCTATTTGCATTCATTCTCGGTAAACAAAAATCCTGAAAAACGGCATTGGGTCCGCGCCCCTTTTTATGCCATAGTAGATCCTATATGGGTTCATCCAATTGGTATGTTTAGCACATAGCAAAATATACCAGATACAATATTATTAATGGCAATTATTCAATGAACAATAACCATCGGATCCATTTGATACCAATAGATTACAAAAAACAACCAAAAACCGTCTCGGATTGGCCTCCTATCGACATGAGTCGACAGCCTATCGACAGGAATCGACATCCCATTTCTTCCTTTTGGTGGCTACTTCCAGCCGCCTAAAACCGCCACGGGGGTCGACAGCTATCGACAGGAGTCGACATCCAATCGACAGGAGTCAACAGCCCTTTTTTCGCTTGGGAATAGGGCTCCTTCTACAATAAATCGGGGAGGCTCGAAAAGAGCGTTATCGTCAAAGACGATAAGCCAACAGGGTTCAACTACGCATGGAAAAAATCGCTGTCATCGACTTTGAAACAACGGGAATGTCGCCCAATATGGGGGACCGGGTTACCGAGGTGGCGGTCGTTCTCGTAGAAGGCGGGAAGATCGTGGACCATTACCAAAGCCTGATCAATGCCAAGGTGCACATCCCCTACTTTATCGAAGAATTAACGGGCATCACCAATGCCATGATTCAATCGGCACCGCCCCCCGCCAAGGTATTGCCGGCGTTGATGGAGTTTATTGGCGACTTGCCTTTAGTGGCCCACAATGCCTCCTTCGATAGCAAGTTTTTGGATGCGGAATTGGCCCGTATTAAGCAAGAACGCCGTCAGGAATTTGCCTGTTCCATGTTACTGGCCAGGCGGTTGTATCCGGTTGCCCCCAACCACAAGTTGGGTTCGCTAGTAAAGCATTTGAGCCTACCCGATTCCGAACGGCATCACCGGGCCTTGGCGGATGCGCGCATGACGGCCCATCTGATGTTGAAGCTTGTTTCCGAAATAAAAGACAAATATGGTCTGACAATGGTTTCGCACAAAATGTTACGGGCGATCCAGAAGGCACCCAAGGCAAAGATCCAAATCTGTATTGAGAAAGCGTTAAAGTCGGGCAAATGAGCCTATGTCGGTCCTTGGAATACAACCCTTGCTGTTTTGAAATCAAACCCATCCCTTTGGGAGCGATCCCAAGGGGCTTTCAATAGTCCGGTTAAAGGAAACCAAGGAACAGTTGGGTTTAGCGAAAGAGGGCGGCTTCGATGGCGATACCCGGGCCAAAACCCAGCGCCACAATCGGCATGGGTTGTTGTCGCCTTAGCATCCTTTGCAGGATGAACATCACGGTGGGAGAGGAGATGTTGCCGACCTTGGCAAGGATGGTGCGCGAATCTTCCAAACCATTTTGACCTAGATTCAAAGCCTCTTCCACCGCGTCGAGAATCCTAGGGCCGCCAGGATGCACCGCCCACGCCTTAATATCGGCGGGGGTAAGGCCATGTTCCGCAAGGAAGCCGGTGATCCAACCGGGAAGGGTCCGGCGAACAAGGGCCGGAATGCGCGGCGAAAGGGTCATCGTAAACCCGTTGTCCCCGACCTTCCAGGTCATCAAATCGGTGGAGTTGGGAACGATGCACGAGGCGGACCCGGCAAGGCGCAGCCCCGTGGAAGGTTCCGCCGGGTGCCCAACGCTTTGGCGCAAAACCATGGCGGCCGCCCCATCGCCAAACAGGGCGTTGGCAACGAGCTTCTCTTTTTCCCAAAGGTAATGGTTGTGAAGGCTGCAATGTTCGCCCGCCACCATGAGCACGGGTTCCCCGGGACAAAGGCTAGCCAAACCGTGCGCCGCCCGAATGCCATTTAAAGCGCCATGGCAGCCCATGAAGCCGACATGGGTTCGCTCGACTTCGGGGGAAAGGGGAACTTCACGAATGAGATGTTGGTCGACACCGGGGGAGAAAAACCCCGTGCAAGAAACGGTAATGAGCTGCCGGATGGACTTCGGGTCAACGGCGGAATCCGCAAGGGCCGATTGGGTAGCCTGCATGGCCAGTGGCCCGGCAAACTCCTCGTAATGGTCCATTCGTTCTTTGGTGGTAGGCCCCGCAGGGAAGTGTTTCCGTGGCAAAAAAGGAGAGTTGGATTCATTGGTTCCGCTGAGAATGTCTTTGACCACCTGGCCATGCACCGAGAAATGGCGTCGGCCAATGCCGCAACCCGCATAGACTTTTCCCAGCCATTCTCGGTCTTCCCCATCCGGCCCAAGGATGGTTTGAGCAATGGTAAGCGCATCCTCCTGGGAGACAAGTGTTTGCGGAACTGCGGAACCGATCGAAAGTACATCCAAAGCCATGGAACAAAATCCTCCTCAACCCATTGGACCAGTAATTTTAGGGAACCGTGCGCTTCTTTAATGAGAAACGGGCAGAATTCAGAAAATGGGGCAGGCCAATGAGGGATTTTGCGATTGTGGGGGTTGTTTGGGCTGGAAAGTCGGCAATTCAGGGAAGGATGGGGCATTTTTGACGGTTCTTGGCCGGGGGGAAGGGATGATTAGGGAGTATTAGTACCCTTGCCCTGTGCCGGGTTAGAAGTCTGCTTTGGTTAAAGGATGGGCTATGGCAAGAACTCTTAAAGGAAAACGGATCCTCCTGACCGGAGCGTCGACGGGAATTGGCCGGGAATTGGCCCGCATGTTAGGGGCCAAGGGAGCCAAACTGGCCCTAGTTGCTCGACAGGTCGACAAATTAAAAGAGGCGGCGGACGAGGTTCGCCAAGCCGGTGGCGAGGCGGTTGTCATACCGGGAGATTTAACAGATCCGCTCACCCCATCGAAAGTTATGGATGAATCGGTAAAGGCGCTGGGTGGGCTGGATGTCCTTCTAAACAATGCGGGCGTGGGGACATGGAATCATTTTGCGGATGGAACCGAGGAACACCTGCGCCAAGTGTTTGAGGTCAATTTTTTTGCCATCTCGGAGTTGATGCGGTTGGCGGTGAAGCCTCTGATTCAGGGCAACCAACCGGCGATATTAAACATTGCGTCGATGACCGGGCGGCGGGGAATGCCCGCCTTCAGCGAATATTCGGCCAGCAAACATGCCTTGGTGGGGTTGACCGAGGCTCTGCGAGGTGAATACCACCGTTTTGGGATCAGCGTGTTGCTGGTGTTACCCGGCTTGACCCAATCGGATTTTTTCAAAAATGTATTGGCCAGCAAGGGCAAAGCGCAGCTTCCCATGGAAAAAGCCCTGACCCCCAGCCAGACCGCGGCAGCTGTGGTTAAAGCTCTGGAAAACGATACTCGGGAGACTTGGGTGGGGGGCGAAGCCAAGCGAATTTTGTGGCTAAACCGCTTCTTTCCGGGGTGGTTGGATAGGAAAATTGCCAAAACCGTGGTAAACCTGTGGGCCAAAACAGCTTAGAATGGCTGATTGGCGATAATGGCTGATTGACGATAATGTTGGTCCCGGCACATTTGCCCGTTGGATGAGTGAGCCGAGCTTGGGACCAAGGAGAAGGGACGAGGCATAATGTGTGGAATTGCGGGGATGGTGGACCTTAGCGGGAATCGGCGTGAACCCAATCCGGCGGTGATTCGGGCGATGGCGGATGTCATGTTTCATCGCGGCCCGGATGAAGATGGCTATCTCATTCGGCGGGGAATTGGGTTTGCCAACCGCCGTTTGAGCATTGTGGGGCTGGCGGATGGCAAGCAACCGATCGGCAACGAAACAGGCTCGGTGGAATGCGTCTTTAATGGCGAATTCTTTGACTATCCCGAGCGCAAGAGGGAGCTGATGTCCCATGGGCATACTTTCAAAACGCACTGTGACACCGAACTGATCCCGCACACCTACGAAGAAAAAGGGGACAAACTCACCGATGGCCTTCGGGGCCAATTCGCTTTCGCGCTGGTGGATCATCACCGTGGCCGCGTGATCATTGCCCGGGATCGATTTGGCATCTGCCCCCTTTATTGGACCAAAGTCCGCGATGATGGTGGGGAGTGGTTGTTGTTTGGTTCGGAAATTAAATCTTTGTTGGCTTCGGGAATGGTGAAAGCCAAGCCCGACCACAAGGGACTGGCTGTTCTATTCACCTGCTTTGGGGTGCCAGGGCCAAGGACCTGCTTTGAGGGGATTTCGCTTTTACCTCCCGGCCACAAGATCACCATCGACCTTGGGGGCGGGGGCCTTGCCGCCAATATGCAGGAGACGGCCTACTATCGCCTCGATTTTCCCACGATGGGAAATGAGCGCCGGGGTGCGGATGCGGCCCTTGCCAATGAGTTTGAGGAGAAGCTGCTCGGGTCGGTGAAAAGGCGCCTCCATGCCGATGTTCCGGTGGTGAGCTACCTTTCCGGCGGGGTGGATTCCGGAATCGTCGTCGCCATGGCCAGCAAAGTATTGGGCCGCGCCATCCCCGCCTTTACCATTGCCATCCAAGACCCCAAACTAGACGAAACTTCGGATGCGCTGGTTGCCGCAAGGCATGTCGGGGCTCATCCAATCTCGGTGAAATTTGGCAAGGCGGAAATCCAGGCGACCTATCCGGAATTGATTCAGGCCGCCGAATCCCCGGTGATCGACACCTCCTGTGGGGCGTTGCTTTTGCTGGCAAGGGCGGTCCGGCAAAATGGGTACAAAGTCGCCCTTACAGGCGAAGGCTCCGACGAGTGGATGGCGGGGTATCCGTGGCACAAGGCCAATCGCGTCTTGAACCGGTTAAACCTCCCCTTCCTCCCCTTGGGCAGGGTGGCCCGCAAGCTGATTCACTCGTATTGGGGGGCTCCCAAGGTTCCACAAGACATCATCGAGCGATCCATCTCCGCCGCGGGCGGTTACAATGGCTGGCACGACATCTATGGTCTGAATCAATACAACCGGTTCCGGTTCTTCTCGGAGGATATGCACCGTCGAGTTGGGGACTTTGTCCCCTTCGAGGACTTCAACCTGCCCACGGAAGAGATGAAGAAGTGGCATCCTTTGCATCGTGAGCTTTATATCAGTGGCCGTTGTCATCTGCCGGGCCTGTTGCTCAACGCCAAAGGCGACCGAGTGGCCATGCACAGTTCGGTGGAGACGCGCTATCCGTTTTTGGACGAAGAGGTCTTTGAGTTCCTTGCTTCGGTACACCCCGATCACAAGTTTAAGGGACTGGGGGAAAAACATATCCTTCGGCTCGTGGCGGAAAAATACCTGCCCAAGGAGTGTGCTTGGAGGCGCAAGGCAATGTTCCGCGCACCTTTTGACAGTTTTGAAATCAATGAACAGAGCGAGCCTTACATCAACCAACTCTTAAGCGATGAATCGGTGGAGAGGGCGGGATATTTCCAACCCAACGCCATCCGGTATTGGCGTGACCGAGCTAAAGCGTATCGGCAAAATGCACCGATTAGGACAACTTTAGAGATGGGGCTGGTTGGGGTGCTGGCGACGCAGTTGTGGCACCATTTGTACATTGATCCCAATCTTTGCGAATTGCCGGATTGGAAAAGTCTGAAACCCGATGTTCGGGTAGCTACGGTACCTTGCGAAAAGCAAAGCTAGCCAGATTTCCCATGTTATCTAAAAAGCCATAATTTCCCATCCATCATGACAGGAGGGATTGGAACAAGTTTTCTTGGTCCAATCCCTCCTTCCTGTTTCATTGATGGCGGATTGTTTGGTAAGATGATTAGTATGTCATATTCCTTAACCACACTCTGGTTTGATCGTGCCCGGTATTTGCCGGGGGTCCTTGCCGTAGGTTTCAGCGCTCTGCTGATCGCTTTGCAATTTGGGCTGCTTTTGGGCCTTTTTTCCATCTCGTCTCTCCCCATTGACCATACCGACGCGGACATCTGGGTGGGCGCTCCCGAGGTGTTGGCGGTGGACTTGGGCCGACCGATCCGTGATGGGTTCTTGGCCAAGGTCGCCGTAAACCCCGAGGTCGAACGCTGCGAGGTTTACCTTCAGGGCTTCTCCTATTGGTCCAAGCCTGATGGGGGCAACGAACTCTGCATGGTGATCGGTTGCCGTCTCGACAAAGACTCTTTGGGCCGCATTCGCGAACTGACTCCGGAAATGGCCGCTAAGCTCAGCGAGCCCGGGGCGATTGTTTGCGATGAATCGGATCTGGAACGACTTGGCATCAAAGGTGTGGGGGATACCGCCGAGGTTGCCGGCCGCCGGGTCCGGGTGGTGGGCTTGACCAAGGGGATCAAAAGTTTGGCGGGTCCGTATGTGTTTTGCAGTGTAAACACCGCAAAACCGCTCCTTCGGATCTTCCCCGAACAAATTACCTATGTATTGGCCCGGTGCAAAGATCCCAAAGATGCTCCTAAGGTTGTCCAGCGCCTTCGCGAACAGGGCGGGGTCTCCGCATTTACCGCCGATGAATTCTCTTATCGCTCGCGGATGCACTGGCTACTCAAGACCAAAGCGGGAATCGCCCTTGGGTATGCCGCGCTCCTTGGCCTTTTGGTGGGGGCGGTTGTTACCAGCCAAACCCTTTATGCGGCAACCGCCGCCTCCATGAAAGAATTTGCCGTGCTAAGGGCCATGGGGATTCCCCGTTGGCGAATGGCCGGTTTGGTGATGGCTCAAGCGAGTTGGGTGGGTGTCTTTGGGGTGCTATTTTCCATTCCCGCAGTCCATGGACTTGCGGCTTTGGCGGCCACCTTGGGCAGCGAGGTTTTGCTCCCCTGGTGGCTTCAGGTTGGGGCCTGTTCGGTAACCTTGATAATGGCGGTGGTCTCGGGCTTTGTCGCCCTCCGGTCACTCAGTCAGGTTGAACCGGCCATGCTCTTGCGTTAGGCCTTTCAAAACAGTTGGTTTGGCCCGATTTGCTTGGCAAATTGAGGCTTCTTGGGAGAGTTTTATGGCAGCGAGCCCGCAAAAGTCGAGCATCGAAGGACGCGACCTGAGCCGCGCATTCGGTCATGGCTCCATGCGCTCTACCGCCCTGGCGGGCGTTTCCGTGGATCTTTATCCCGGCCAATTCTCTCTTATGATGGGTCCTTCGGGCAGCGGCAAATCGACCCTTTTGGCCATTCTTTCCGGACTTTTGCGACCTGATCAGGGCAAGGTTCACTCTTTGGGGCAGGACATTTGGTCGATGTCCGAACGCCAGCAAGAGGCGTTTCGCCTAAGGCATGTGGGCTTCATCTTCCAAGGGTATAATCTCTTTGGCGCCTTTAACGCCGTCCAACAACTAGAATTGGTGGGCCGTTGGGGGATGTCGATGGGCTTTTGGGAGGCCCGCAAAAAGGCCCGCATGGTCCTAGATATGCTAGGCCTTAGCAAGAAAAAACACCTTCGCCCTTCGGAAATGTCCGGTGGCGAAAAGCAACGCGTGGCGATTGGCCGTGCCCTGATGAAAGACCCAGAGCTTTTCTTTGCCGACGAACCGACCAGCGCCCTCGATTGGGCCCACGGGGAACAGGTCATCGAATTGTTGCGAAGCGCGGCCCGCGAGCGGGGGGCCACCGTCCTTTGTGTCGCCCACGACTCTCGCATCATCCCCTATGCAGATCAAGTCTTGCACTTGGAAGACGGCCAATTAAAGGGTGTGGTTTATCCTGACGGCAAGTCGGGGCGCCCGGAACGCGAGGAAGACAAGACTCATTCAACGAAGTCTGTTTTGCCTGGAGGTGATGATGAAGGTTGGAACAAAGGAAGGACGGGAAGTCGCCTCTACCGAACGGCTTGATGCCGACCGGTATACAGCGACTCTCCCTGCCAAGAACACCGATTATATCCCATCCCCAGAGGGTAACCCCCCAAGGCCAAAGCGAATTGCTTTGCCCGCCTTGGGCCTAGGTATCGTCCTTTTGGGGGGTACTTTCGTCGGTGCGGCAATGATCCTAAAGGGTTCCCCTTACACGCTTGGCTCTCTAAACGCCCCGAAGGTTGGGGGCGATACGAAAATCGGCACAGGGGCCATCCCTCCCTCGCCCGACCTCGTTGCCGTGGAAGCCTCCAAGCGAGCGGTTTGCGCGGCGTTTGTCGATGTGGAACAGGGCATTACCCCGATCTACCCCCTTGCTCCGGGCCGGGTAAAAAAGATCCATGTCGCGGAAAACCAAAAGGTAAAATTGGGAGATGTTCTCTTTCAATTGGATGATACCCTTGCCAAGGCCCTACTTGCTGAAGCAACCGCCGATGTCGATGCCGCCCTCCAGCAATTGGAACAGGCCAAAAGCTTAAATGTCCAGCATCAGGAACAACTCAAAGGGCAAAATGCCGCGGTGGATGCCCGCAAAGCGGAACTGGCCGTATCCCAATCCAAACAAAGGAGTGCCAAGAAGGCCCTCGACAATAACCTTCTAAGCCAAGATGAATATTTAGGCGCTGAAAAAGGGGTCGAGGCCGTCCAAAGCATTCTTCGCATCGAAGAAGCCAAGCTTCGTGGCCTACAGGCGACCAACCCCAAAACTGCGGAATTGTTGGCCACCAACGATCTTGCAGCCAGGCGTGCCCGGTTGGACCGAGCCCAATTTGGCCACAACGAGTGCTTCATCAAGGCTCCCTTTAATGGCGAAGTCCTGAGGCTATTCATCAGCGAGGGCGAGTCGCTTGGCCCCAATCCGAGGTCCCCGGCGGTTTATATTTGTCCCGACAAGGCCAAAATCGTTCGCGCCGAAGTCGAGCAAGAGTTTGCCCGCCGCATCAAACTGGGCCAGGTCGCAATGATTCAAGACGATACCGCCCTTGCCAACGACACTTGGAAAGGCAAAGTCACCCGGGTCTCCGGCTGGTACGCCCAACGACGGTCCACCAGCCTTGATCCCATGCAGTTCAATGATCTTAGGACGCTGGAATGTATCATCGAGGTGGAAACAAACGACCAACTTCCGCCCCTGAGAATTGGGCAAAAAGTTCGGGTGACCCTGCTCCCCTAAAACCTTTCTTCCCTAGGGAAGGCGGCTAAACGAACCTCGGGGGTCTTGCTGGAATCGGGCAACTCTCCCCAAAATCAGTACAACACCCTTAGGTCAAGGCATTTACCTTGGCCTTTTTTGTTGATGGATTGGTGCCCCAATGAACCACTTTCTCCATGGCTTGGTGAAAACGGTTGCCCAAACTTGGCAATGTCAAAGTCCCGTGCTGGATATTGGCGGATTTCTTGTCCAAGGGCAGGAATCCCTTTGTGACCTTCGGCCCCTTTTCCCGGGAAAAGAGGTGTTGGGCCTGGATTTTCGACAAGGCCCCGGTGTCGATCTAAAGGGCGATGCCCAAGCCCTTCCCTTTGCTAATGGTTCCATTCCTACCCTCGTTTCCATGAGTTGTTTGGAACATGTGGCCCAATTTTGGAAGGCCGCCTCTGAAATGGAAAGGGTCCTTTCCCCAAAGGGAATCGCCCTCATTAGCGCCCCGTTTTATTTCCACATCCACAACTATCCCTCCGACTATTGGAGGTTTTCCCCGCAAGCCTTTGAACTGCTTTTTGGCAAAACCACCACCCGGATCGTTGGTTGGCAAGGTTCGACCAAACGGCCCTTGAACAGCTGGGTCATCCTTTTTGGCAAAGATCGCGAACCCCCAAAGAAATCAGATCTCTCCCATTTTGTCAAGACCCTCAATTTTAATTGTTCCGAGCCGATTGGTTGGGTCCGGCGTGGTGTCTTTGAGGTATTGGCCCTAGCCATTGGTCGCCGAGTGTTTTCTCCTTGGTTGGACCGAAATCGGTGGGAATTGCGTGCCCATGGGGTGGCCGGAGAATCGTCGTTTGTAGAAGTTTCCTCAAAATCGCCCCATCTGATTCAATGAAATCCTTCGGTTTTGCCGATACCATCGTTGGAACTGTTTCCCTTGGATTGGGTTTGGTTGGGGTATTCCCTGTCTGAGCTAGATCGCTATAGCGGAAACATTGGGATGGGGGATGTTACCATGCGATGGCGCTTTTGGGGAATGTTGGGGGCGATGGTGTGCCTCGGACAAGAGGTTTCCGCTCAAAATACTCCCCCCAAGGTGGCACCCGCTCTTGGTGTGGTGAAATGGGATCGAACGGTTACCATTGATGCCAAAGAGCTGCGTCCCGCCAATCCACAAACCAACCTCCCAGTGGTGGCACCCTCAAACGAATTGCCCCCGGCGGATTTTGCCGGTGCCATTGACAGAAACGAACTTTTCGCCCCGACTGGCCCCTTTGAACAAGGCCAGATTTGGGGCGGGTTGGATTATTTGCTCTGGTGGATGACACCCAATGCCATCAGCGGACCCGAATTGGTAACCCGAGGCAACTGGAATGATTCCGCTCCCGGGGCGATTGGGCAAACGAATACGGTGATAGTTGGTCCCGCTCCAAACATCAATTACGGCGGATTTAGTGGCGGCAAATTGACCTTGGGAGGTTGGCTCGATTTCGACCAATCCATCGGTATTGAGTTTACCGGAATCCTCACGGAACAGCGAAGCTGGGGCGCCTATTACGAAGGCGCCACCCTCCCCGCCAATCAAATCTATACCAACCCGACCAAAGCACTTTTGCCCTACCAGGGCTCCAATGCCATTGGCCAATGGTCTACCGCCAGCACGCTTAAACAGGCCGGAATCGTCCTGCCCCCGATTAACAACTATATGCTTGATTCCAACCTCCGGATGTGGTCTGGAGACATCAGCGGGGTCGCCAACTGGGGTCGCACGGCAACCCAAAGCCTTGATGTTCTTTTTGGTTTTCGCCAGATGCAGGTCCAGGAAGGCTTGTCGCTAAAAGGCCAATCCGCCTATTACGATTCTCCCAACTCGCAATATGTGACCCAGTCCGGGGTGGATGCTATCGCCTCAACAAATGGATTCTACGGAGCCCAGCTTGGCGCCAAAATCTCGGAACAATTTGGCAACCTGAAACTCGATGTCGTGACCAAGTTTGCCATGGGCGCGACCGTTCAGAATATTAATTTCACCGGTTCCAATACGGTTACCACCTTGGGAGGTCCCACCACAACCCCGGGTTATGTCTACACCCAAAAAAGTAACCTTGGGCTTCATAACGCCACGCGGTTTGCCGTGTTACCTGACATCATGTTCAAATTGGGGCTTCCGATCACAGAAAACATACATATGGGTGTGGGGTACAGCTTTATGTACTTAAGTTCGGTCGCTCGAACCGGCAATCAGCTGGACCCTTACATCAATGCTGTCGCCAATCCTGCCCACCCGATTGCCAACATGGGCAATGACGGCATTTGGGCTCAAGGGGTGATGTTTTCCGCCGAGTGGAAGTATTAAATCTGTTCAATTTAACGAAAAAGGGCATTATTCCCTTTAGGGAACTTTGCCCTTCTCTTCGTGATCTAGGGGTGGAAATCCAATAATCCGATGAAAAACCGGGCCTTTTTGCCGATTACCATTGCCGCCAAACTCTAAACTAAATCAGAATGGGAGTGACCCTCAAAAGTTGCATTCCTTGGGATAGGGGTATTTGAATCATGTGGACCGCCGCCGCTGCTCTTCTTCTCAGCCTTGCTCCCCATCAGGATGGCAAGCTGGCCATTTCCAACCTCCGAGCCACCTATGGTGTTCCGGGTATTGTTCGGGAGACCTCAAAGGTTAGCCCGGGCGATGTTCTTTACCTTTGTTTTGATATCACCGGGGTGAAGCTGACCGAGGAGGGTAACGCTACCTATTCCTTGACCACGGAAATCAAGAACGGGGCCGGGGAAACCCAATTTAAACATGCCGGCAAACCGGTTACCGTAAAGGCCCTGCTGGGTGGGGATCGGATCACAGCCTACACCACCGTCGATGTTGGTTCCAAACAAAAAGCCGGGGAATATACCGTCTTCATTTCCGTCAATGACGAAGGTGTCACCGCCTCCACCAAGGCATCGTTCACCCTAGGGGAACCAGAGTTTGCCCTTGTCCATGTGTTGACCGCTCTTGATGCCGAGCGCAAGGGTGTTGCCGCAACCTTCACGGTTGGCCAAACAGCCCACCTTTCCGGTCAGATTGTCGGTTTCAAAAGGAACGATGTCGGAGCGCCTGACATTAAGGTTGAACTGGCGATTTTGGACGACCAAGGCAACCCGACAAACAAGACTCCTATCACGGGTTCCATCGATTCCAAAAGCAAAGTCCCAAGTGGCGCGGTCGCCCTTCCGGTTCAGGTGCCTGTTGGCCTTAACCGTCCCGGAAAGTTTACCGCCGTCATCAAGGTTACTGACCGGGTTACCGGCAAAACGAGCGGACTTAAACTACCTCTGGTTGTCAGCGAAGGCAAATAGGTCCCCACAAAACATTTCAAAACAAACCCTGTTGGGAGATCTGGTATGATCGGCTCCGTTCGGCGGATGTTTAGGGCCTCGACTCTTGTGGCCCTTGGCGCGGGTTTCTTTTTCGGATCGGCAATGGGCCTGTCCGCGCAAGAAGCCGCAGGCGTTGTGAAAAGCCCAAACTTTACCGGCCTTGTCAAAACCAAGGGCGCCAAAGATTGGACTCTTGTCAAAGGGGGATCCACGATTCAATCCGGCGACACAGTCCTTGCGGGCAGTCGGATGGTTGTGGCTGCTCCCGATGGCGATGTCACCTTGGATTTCCGCGGGGATGTTGCGGGCATTAGCCCCATTCCCATTCATGAAACCGTGGTGGAATTTAACACTCCCGGGAAAGGGCTCGACATGGAGATCACCCCCTCGCGAGGGAGGTTGGATCTTACCAATACAAAAAAATCAGGTTCTAGCCTAGTTAAGATCAACTTTTTCGGCGAGAGCGCCTTGGTCCGGTTGAAAACTCCCGGCACCAAATTTACCGTGGAGCTGCTAGGCCGTTGGGCCGCCGGGGAAAAGTTCTCCCGAACCTATGAAAAGGACCAAACGCCGACGATTAGCGTGGTTTTGATTGTTATCCATGGCGAAATCGAAATCAGTCACGCCGAGGTCACAACCCGTCTTGGGGCCCCTCCGGGACCTGCCAAAATCCATTTTAACAACCACACCGTTGGCTATATACATCCCGAAAATCTGGACAAGTTGCCGGACTGGATCTCGGGCAACTTCAATACCAACAGCCCGTTGATTGCCGCCCGCAAAGCCAGCGCCGAAAAACTATTCGCTCTCGTCAATGAAAAAGAAGCGTTTGGCCCGGCTCTGGATGTTTTGGCCGGGTCCCCCGACGAAATGGATCGTCGGATCGCCATCTTTCTCATGGGGGCAACCGACGACTTGGACAAACTTTGGTCCACTATGCTTACCCTCAAAACCCCGGCTGTTTTGGACGATTCCGTAATTGCCCTAAGGCACTGGATCGGCCGGGAACCAGGCCAAGACGCTAAACTTTGGAACTACTTGGTCAATACTCGCAAATACAC
>SIAL01000046.1 GCA_009691815.1 Gemmataceae bacterium
TTGCCTGGTTCATCGATGGACCCTGCCCCGAGGATTAGGCCATGGGAAGGGAAATATTTCCATGCTTGGGCGTGGGCATGGGATTAAACCTGGCAGCGGCATGTTTGGCTTGAGCAAGTCGTTTTTCATCAAGGCTGGTGTTGCTTTCCGCGGTTTCGATTTGGCCAAACAGTGTAAAAGCGGTTGTTTCCGAGATTTGAACTTTAGCCATGGACCCGGCGAGCCGGGGCATGCCATCAAAAACAACGATGAGGTCCTGCATAGACCGGCCGGTCATTTGGACCGGGCTATCGGCATGGGGAATATAGCCAAGGCGTTTGACTTCCCGTTGGGTGGTAAGGCTTAACCCTTCCACCAACACTTCGACTTCTTTGCCAATCCAGGCTCGATGGAGGATCAAACTTTGGCGATTTTGGGCAACCAACAGGTCGTTGTTACGCCGTTTTTTGACCTCTTCAGGCACATCGTCGGCATATTTATCAAAGGCACGAGTTCCTTCCCGGGGGCTGTATTTAAAAATGTAACTATTTTTGAAGGTGGAGCGCTCGACAATATCCACGGATTTTTGAAATGATTCCTCGGTTTCGCCACAAAAACCCACAATAAAATCACTGGAAACGGATGCTTCCGGTGCCCGTTCACGAATCCGTTGGCGCATTTCATCGTATTGCGAAACGGTGTATTGCCGTTTCATTTTAAGCAGTATTTCGTCACAACCGGACTGGGCGGGCACATGGAAATATTTTACCAATTTGGGTAAATCCCTCACCGCGTCGATCAGGTCGTTGGTCATATCGAGTGGATAGCTGGTGACAAATCGAAGTCGGTCGAGTCCGTTGATATTGGATAAACCAATTAAAAGATCCGATAAACAGGTCTTGCGGCCGTCACCATGGTCATACCGATAGCTGTTTACCGTTTGCCCCAAAAGGGTGATTTCGCGACATCCCTGATCGACAAGTTGCCTTGCTTCGGAAAGTATGTGTTCCGGTGGACGGCTCTGTTCCGGTCCACGGGTTGACGGGACGACGCAATAGGTGCAGAACTTGTCGCATCCTATTTGAATCCGCAAATAGGCTTGAAACGGGGTGGGTCGCATCGTGGCATCGCGAATGGGGTCATAGCTTATAAAGCTGGCCTCGACATCATGCTTTCCCGCATCTTTGCGCCCAAGGCTAAGTGCCATTTGAGGCCGACCCGTGGTTTTGGCGGCTTCGATGAGTTCTGGGACGCGCTCCAATTGGCCGGTTCCGCAAACAAGATCCACATGGGGTGCCCGTTTGAGAATTTTATCCTGATCCTTTTGTGCCATGCAGCCTAAAATTCCCAACACCTTTTCCGGATGTTCATTCATATGGTCCCTGAGACGACCAAGGGCACTGTATATTTTGTCCTCCGCGTGGGCTCTCACGCTACAAGTGTTGAAAAGAATAACATCGGCATCAAAGGCGTTTTCGGCCAAGGAATAGCCTTGCTTTCTGAGGGAACCAATGACCAATTCACTGTCCAGAACATTCATCTGGCAGCCAACCGTTTCGATGTAAACCTTGCGTGTCATTCTGTTTCCAAACTAAAAGGTATAATCTCTATTATGCCTCAAAAACCATGCAAAGGCGATCCCCAATTGCAATAGGATTACCCCGGAGGTAATCAGGCGCCGACATGGGTGATTTCCCGGCGGGCTGAATCAACAGGAGATTTAAGGCTCCATCTCCTGTTTTGACGATTAGGTCTTGGCTCTTGGATTCCGTGGAATAAAGTGTTCCCGGGGGGGAATTGTTGTCCAGATTGAGGGCTGGGGTCGCCTTAATGATTTGAAGGCGATTGGGAGAGCTCCCGAGGCGTTCACGAAAGGTAAAGGCGGTTGGCCAAGGCTGCATCGCCCGTATTTGCCTGAGAATTTCGGTTGTGGATTTCTTCCAATCGATGTTCCCTGCCTCTTTTTTCAGCCGGGGTGCTTTGGTAACCAAAACGGGATCTTGAGCAATCCCCTTTACTGTGTCCCGGGCGATTTCCTCAACGGCCACCAGCGCTATTTGCGCCGCCATGATGGACAGCCGATTTTCTAGTGCCTCGGCCGTTTCGTCCGGTTCGATAGCTGTTTTTACCATACCAATGACTTCGCCCGCATCGAGCCCCGCCGTCATCCGAATGACGCTCACCCCGGTTTCGGTGTCCCCGGCCAAAATGGCGTGGGCTATGGGCGAGGCTCCGCGATGGCGGGGAAGGAGTGAGGCATGAAGGTTGATACAACCTAGGCGGGGAATGGATAGCGCTTTTTGGGAAAGAATTTGTCCATAGGCTGCCACGACGAGCAAATCTGGAGCCAGTTTTTCTAGGAGCGCAATACCCTCGGGGTCATTGATGGATTGGGGTTGGTGAATCGGGACCCCCTTTTTCAGAGCGGGGCCCTTGAGGCCAAGTCCCACCAACCGACTGGAACTCCTCGGGGAAGAACCGGGTTTATCTGGTTGAGTGATAAGGGCCACAGGTCGATGAAGCGAGTTCATCAGGGCTTCAAAGGCCGCCATGGCGAAGCTTCCCGTTCCCGCATAAACAAGTCGCATGGTTTGGTTTAAGCCTCACAAGCAAGCGAGTCGAGAAGCTGTCCCAGTTCCAAGTCTTTAGGAACCTCCCCATTTTTCTGGGCTAGACGAAACTCCGATTCCATTTCTCCCAAGGAGGTTTTCGAGGCAATTCGTGATACTAAACTCATTTTGTCGACAAAAAGAACCCCGTTAAGGTGGTCAATTTCGTGTTGCCATGCCCTTGAGGCAAGCCCGGTCGCCTCGATTTCCACGGCCTCGCCATTGATGTTGTAGGCTTGAACCTTGACCGATTTAGCGCGCCGGACCCGTTGAAATAGACCGGGAAAGCTCAGGCAACCTTCACTGTCATCGACAGTACCTTTGCGTTCCACGATCACAGGGTTGATGAACACCTCCTCCAACTCTTTTTGGGAAGGATCGCCTGTGATGTTAAACACCAAAAATTGGTGAGGAATGGCTACCTGATTGGCGGCTAACCCGAGCCCTTTGGCCTCATACATTAATTCAAACATCCGACCAATTCGAAGGTGAAATTCCTTGTCGATACTGGTAACCGGTTTCGCTTTGAAGCGAAGGGCCGGGTGCGGGTATTGGACAATCTTCAATGATTGCATGGAGCGCGGATCCTAAAAAAGCAGGGAAGCCGGATTTTAGCTGGATTTTAGCCGGACTCCCCTAAAGTCGAGTCAATTGGTTATTTCGCTTCTACCACCCAAATATTGCGAAAGGCGACGGGGTCGCCATGGTTTTGAAAATGAAAGCCTCCTGGAGTTGCCGCTTCCTTGGGGTCGCCACCGGGGCTTAGCTTAAGAGTCAATTTGTCGTGGATTAACACGCCATTATGACGAAGCGTTAGCACCGCATCGGCAGTTTTGACACCGGCGGCATCAAACTTTGCGGCGATAAAGTCGATGTCATAGGTCTGCCAAGTCAAAGGGGCAAGAGCCATGTTTACGGCGGGTTTAGCCTGTTTGTAGATGCCGCCACACTCGTTATCTTCGCCCGCAAGGCCAAAAGAGTCGAGGATTTGAATCTCATAGCGACCTTGAACATAAACCCCGCTGTTGCCACGGCCTTGACCGCGGGATTGGGGCATGAATGGGGTTCGGAATTCGATGTGCGCTTTGAAATCTCCAAATTTTTTCTTGCTGGTTACGCCAACCCCAAGGAGTTTGTCATCGGAAAGTTTGCCATTGCCCCATTCCGAAACACTTGTGCCATCGAAAAGTACAACCGCGCCCTCAGGGGGTTTTTCCCCAAGGGTTGGGCTTTTGCGGCTTACCTTAGCGAGGCTTCCCAGGTATTTTCCCTTGGTGATTTCGATTTTATCACCACCGATGGTGCCCTCGGTATCGGGAAATTCAATAACGGCTTTATCTGATCCTTCGGCCAATTTTGCCTTGCCAAGGGGAAGCTCGCCACCGTCGGAACCGGCACCCGGAAGGCCACCATGGTAAGGTCGGAAAATGAATGAGCCTTTGCCCTCGGCGATAACTTGAACCCCAATTTTGACGGGATTGCCCGTATCGTCTTTGAGTTCTCCAGCGTATTCGCCTTGAATGGCAAAGTCGATGCCGGCCTTGGCTGGATCTGTAAAACTGGGGGCTTTATCTGCGGAAAAGCTAAGCAGGGTTGCTGCCAAGATGCTAGAAATCACGGGATTGCTCCTTAATAAACTAGGTGGAAAAGGATTTTTTAACCTTCAAACAGGCTTCAACCATGAAATCTTAGGCCTTTATGGGGCATTTGGGCGAACTTTCCAAATTCCTCCACCGATCTTTGCAAGAATCGTCTTGCGCCAGTCCGCCCTTCTGATAGGATATCGGTTCAACCATGGGATTGGGCAAGTGAGCTGGCATGGGGCTGGCTATTGGTGGAAATGGGAGCGTTAGTGTGATTACCAAGGAGCGTAAAACAGACATCATTGGCAAGTTCGCCCGGTCAACTGGCGACACAGGTTCCCCCGAGGTGCAGATTGCTCTGCTGACGGCACGGGTCAATGAGCTTCACGAACACATGAAGGGCAACAAAAAGGACCATGCAAGCCGCAGGGGCCTTCTGCAAATGGTCAGCCGCCGTTCTTGTTTGCTAGGTTATCTCAAGGAAAACGATCGCGAGCGGTATGCCGCCGTGATCGCCTCACTTGGCTTGCGCAAGTAAGCTGATTCGGGATTCCTGATTTTGGCCACGAGGCCGAAGCTCTTTGATTGTTTTCCCCATTTCTTTCGGTCCGGGTTTGCTATCCGGGCCGTGGGTGCATTCGCTCCTTCCCATTGCCTAGGCCGTTATTGCCAAAATACCCCACTATTGTATTTGGGGATTTGGTAGGATGCCTCGCTGGTGCGAGGTCTTTTGCGGCTGTTTGTTCCCTTTAGAGTTTATGGGAGTTTTGTTTAATGATTGTACACAAGCTTGAAATCGCAATAGGTTCCGGAACGCTTTCCCTTGAAACCGGCAAATTGGCCAAACAGGCTCACGGAGCCGTCGTTGTCACTTTTGGCGAAACCATGGTCCTTGCCACCGCTGTTGAAGGGGCGGAAGACCCTCGCAGGGATTTCTTTCCCCTAGTGGTGGATTACCGGGAAAAATTCTACGCTGCCGGGGTTTTCCCGGGCGGTTATATCAAGCGTGAAAATCGCCCCTCCCTCAAAGAAACGCTCACGGCCCGCCTCATTGACCGACCCATTCGCCCCCTTTTTCCGGCCAACTACCTTCGCGAAGTCCAGATCATGGTAAGCACCCTTACTGCGGATCGCCAAAATGATCCTGACATTCTGGGTATGATCGGAGCCAGTGCGGCCCTTCACATTAGCCACCTTCCTTTCCTGCTTCCCACGGCGGCCGTTCGCATTGGACGGGTTAATGGCCAGCTCATTCCAATGCCCACCCAAGAGCAACTCGAACAATCCGATTTGGATCTGGTAATCGCCGGCACCAAAGCCGAAGTTACCATGATCGAAGGTTTTGCTCGGGAAATGCCCGAAGACCAGATGATTCAAGCCATCGTTTATGGCCAAAGCCTGATCACCCGAATCGTTGAGGCGATTGAAAAGTTCCGCGAAATCGCCGGCCTTCCCCCCAAGCAATATCCCGCCGAACCACCGGTCAATCCGCTTATCCAAGAATTCAAGACGAAATACTATGCGGAGTTTACCACCGCTAAGGTCAACGCCATCAAAGCGGACCGATATACAGCTGTCAAAGCACTTAAGGACAAGGTCAAAGCGGAATACCTTGCCGAAGGGCGCCAACCCGCTTTCACCTCAGCTCAGGTCGAAGGCGCTTTTGCTTGGTTGGAAGAACGAGTTGTTCGGGACCAAATCCTAGGCGGCAGGCGCATTGATGGTCGAGCCATGGATGAAATTCGCCCCATCCATTGCGAAGCTGGCCTTCTTCCAAGGGTTCATGGCTCCGCACTTTTCCAACGCGGTGAAACCCAAGCTTTGGTCACCGTTACCTTGGGCACCTCATCGGATGAACAATCTATTGAAGGCCTCAATGGAAAGTTTTCCAAAAAGTTCATGTTGGATTACAATTTCCCCCCGTTTAGCGTGGGTGAATGCAAGCCCATCCGGGCGCCTGGTCGTCGCGAAATGGGACACGGGGCCTTGGCGGAACGAAGCCTTAAGCCGGTCCTTCCCGTCGTAGAAGATTTCCCTTACACCATCCGCCTTGTTTCCGACATTTTGGAATCCAACGGTTCCTCAAGCCAAGCAAGCGTTTGCGGTGGAACCTTGGCCCTTATGGACGCGGGTGTTCCCATTACCAACCCTGTGGCGGGAATCTCCATTGGCCTAGTCATGGAAGGGGATCGCCATATTCTCCTTACCGATATCCAAGGCGATGAAGATCATTTCTGCGACATGGACTTTAAGGTTGCAGGAACCGGAGTAGGCATTACCGGTATCCAACTCGACCTCAAGATCAATGGTATCAACGAGGCCATTATTCGAGACACGCTGGAACAAGCACGGCTTGGTCGCCGCCACATCTTAAAGCAAATGCTGGCCGTTTTGCGTCAACCCAGGGAAGAGATTTCCCAAAATGCTCCTCGCTTGCTTACCGTTCAAATCAATCCTGAAAAAATTGGTATGCTCATTGGACCCGGTGGCAAAAACATCAAGGGAATTCAAGAATCCACCGGCGCCAAGATCAACATCGAAGACGATGGCACGGTCTACATCAGCCATATTGATGCCGCCGGGGCTGAAGCTGCCCGTCGCCGCGTTGAGGCGATCACCGAAGAGATCAAGGTGGGCAAGACCTACGAAGGCAAAGTCACCTCAATCAAGGAATTCGGCGCCTTTGTTGAGATTGCCCCGGGTCGGGACGGCCTGTGTCATATTTCCGAACTGGATGATCGGTACATCGAACGGGTGGACGAAGTTTGCAAAATCGGCGACATCCTTCAAGTTCGGGTGATTGCCATTGATGAACATGATCGGGTGAAACTTTCACGCAAAGTCATTTTGCGCGAATTGGCTGGTAAGCCACCGGAACCCCCACGCGAAGAACGAAGCGGCGGCGGGGATAGGGGCGGAGATCGCGGTGGCCGCGGTGGTGATCGCGGTGGCCGCGGGGGTGATCGCGGTGGCCGTGGGGGTGACAGGGGTGGTGACCGCGGGGGCGACAGAGGCCCGCGTGAACATCGTGGTGAAGACCGTGGCCCCGATAGGCCTCGCGAAGAGCGTAACGATTAATTAAGTAAAATTTCCGCAAACCCGGAATCATTTTCCGGGTTTGGGGATTTTCACCCGGTGGCTACCCAACCTCAGGTTGCCAAACCATGCTTTCTGATTCGGATATCGAACTGGCTGAACTTGCGGGTGCCTTCATCCACGAGTTGAAAAATCACATTTCCACACTTAACCTGAACCTTCAAATCCTTGCGGAAGAATTTGAAGAGGCGCAAAATCCCCGTGAACGAAGGGTCCTTGACAGGATTCAAAGGTTGCAAGGGGAATGCTCTAGGATGGTCGATGTTTCAAATGATTTCAATCGGTTTGCCCGATTGGTCAATTTGAATAGCCGACCCGAAAGGATCGATAAAATTCTTGGAGAAGTCCTCGATTTTTTCGGTCCCACAGCACGCGCCAACAATATCGAAGTCCGGACTTTTTTTCCATCGGATCTCCCTCTGGTAAGACTGGACTCCGAAGTTTTCAAACAGGCTATCCTCAATCTTTTCCTCAATGCGTTTCAAGCTTTGCCGATTGGTGGCGAGATCACCATTCAGGTAAATATCGAACAGAACCATTGTGTCTTGCGCATTATAGATACCGGCCATGGAATGCCCCCTGAAGTGGTTTCTCGTGTTTTCAAACCGTATTATACCACCAAGCCGGGGGGTAGTGGATTAGGATTAGCCACCACCAAAAAAATCATTGAAGCACATGGCGGCTCAATAGGGGTTGAGTCCGAACCCAAGCGGGGAACCTGCTTTACCATTAGCCTTCCGCTTTTAAATGAAGTTACGGGTTAGGCAAAAGTTAAGAGCTTTGGAAATCCACAAATGAGCACTTTACATGTCATTTCATAAAAATCGTGAACCAATTGCCTCGGTTCAGGGGCAAATTGTTCCCTTATCTCAGGCCATGGTCCCGGCGTTGGATAGAGGGTATTTGTTTGCGGATGCAGTTTATGAAGTATTAAGGACTTACAAAGGACGCCCTTTTTTGGCCAAAGGGCATTTTCGCCGATTGGAACGAAGCCTTGCCACCATCCGGATCGAAGGTGTGGATTTGGAGGGATTGAAAAAACGAATTCAATCCGTCATCAGAGAAGGTGGCTTTGATGAGGCCCTTGTTTATATCCAAATCAGTCGAGGCGTCGCTCCCAGAGCCCATGGATTTCCCGAAGGTGTAAAACCATTTGAATTTTTTTATGTTGCTGATTATGTGGACACAGCCGCTCCGCTTCGAGAATCGGGGGTGGCAGTATCTCTGCAACCCGACATTCGTTGGGGGAGGTGCGACACCAAATCCACAAATCTTTTGGGTAATGTGCTCGCCTATCAAGACGCCAAAGACCAAGGAGCCTATGAGGCAATCTTGTTCAAAGAAGATGGCACCGTAACGGAAATGACCCGGACATCCTTTTTTGCGGTGAAAGATAATATCATTTGGACCCACCCCGCGGGTCACCGGATTTTGCCAAGCATTACCAAAGATCTTGTATTTGAACTTTGTGAGAAAATAGGGCAGCCCATCCGGGCGCACGCCATTCCGTTAAAGGACCTCATGGAATTTGACGAAATGTTCATGGCAGGAACAACTACTGAAATTATTCCTATTCTTTTAGTGGATGGAAAACCTGTCGGAAATGGTACTGTTGGTCCTGTTACCATGGCCTTACGAAAAGCATTTCTTGACTATTTAAACCATTGGCTCAGTCATCCCGATGATGATGTCGATGGAGATTTCTCCGACTGATGGGGCAGGAAACGCCTTGGCCTTGGGGGGGATTGAACTTTGCCCCCAAGCGATTCACCCGCTAGCGTTTCAAAAAATCCAAGGAAATGGTGGTGAACCGTTGATGGGTTCGGTCTGTACAACCTAAAGGGATATGCACGGGACCTGTCCACCGTAGTATTGAGGAAAACAATTCCGGTGCAAGGCAAAAAGGTTGGATATTAAACGGTTGGAAGTCAGTGTGCCTTGGAATATGCCAATAAATGTGAAACGGGAGATCTCATTTTGCTTAATGAGATCTTGGGGTAAGAATCAATTCGCTGTGGGACGAAATGAAACCCAACAGGGCTTGGGTAACAGGGTCAGCCTCACTCAATTGGGCACGGGCGATCATGGCATGGTGGGTTCGATTGGAAATCTGTTCGCAATAGGCATCCACTTTTTTCTCTCGCAGGGCTTTACAAAAATCGCGGGACATTTTCTCACATCCGGGCAGGTCCTGTTTCCCGTAGAGAATGAGAAAAGGCGGCTCGTCACCGTTCACATGGGATAGCGGAGCCGCGTCAAGGACCACCTGCTTATCATTTCCCAAAACCAGCCCGGTGAGGATATATCCCATTTTCGTTCGCCATTTGCGCCCAAGCCAGTCATTTCCCTGAGCAATTTCTCGATCTAGCCAACCTTCCTGAAAACTGAAAACGCCACTAATGGCCAACACACCACGAATATCCATTACCGACCGTTTATGCGCCTTGAGGTAGGTATCATTGGTTGCCAATAGAGACACTAGGTGCCCACCCGCCGAATGCCCGGAAACAAAAATCCTGTCATTTCGGCCACCATGGTTTTCAATGTTGTCAAATGTCCAAGCAAAAGCCTTGGCAATATCCTTAATGTGGTCGGGATGTTTGGCGAAGGGGGAAAGGTGGTAATTAACCACCACCACCCCGACACCGTTTCTCGCAAGGATGTTGCCCAAAGAGAAATATTGCCATTTGTCCCCAACCGTCCAGCCCCCGCCATGAACAAATAATAAAACCGGAAACCCCTTTTGGTCCTTGGGTAGGTAAAGGTCCAGTTTATGTTTGCGGAAATCGGGGCTGCGCTGTTCACCATAAGCAATGTCTTTAATCGAGTGGACTTGGTGATTTCCACCTACACGAATCAAATTCTCTCCCCTTAGGGAAGGTAGGGTAACGAGGGAAAACATTACCAAAAGCAGGATGGAACATTTGCCTGGAATCGGTATTCGCATATCACCCGGTTTGGGTGGTTGGAACTGGCCGGAATTGGGTAGGACCATTTATTTGTTGCTCGGGGTAGGTGATTTCTTGAGGAAGGGATTGGGTTTCAATTCCACCTTTTTGACGGTTTGCAGGTAATCAAGGACCTTTTCCGCTTCTTTACCGCCAACCTGTGCATGAAAATGTAGCGAAAAACCATGGGGCCCTCTGGCATCAATCAATAAAGGTTGCAAGGTCAAAATGGAGCGGACCGCTTCCAGTTGACCCATCATTGCCGCACAGAATAAATCCATTCGTGCCCCTTTGGCCAGAAGGAAAGTCACAATGTCCTTTCGACCCATATGGGAAGCTCCACCCAAAGCCGTTTCCCAATCCCCCGCACCCCAATCTATGCTTGCGTTGATCAAGCCGGGCTCCCTTTCGACCAACTGTTTTACCATGGGCAAATCGCTGTGGCCAAAGAGGACAAAATCTTGGGCAAGCTGCCGATTGATTTGGAGTTTTTTCCATGAGGGTTTGAAACTTGGTCCGGCATAGTTGCGTTCAAAAGGTCCCTCAGTAGGTCCCGCCGGCAGGACGGGTGCATTGGTTTTAGCATCTTGGGAATACAGATGAGTGACATTACCTAAGACGATACTTGCCGAAAGTGTGGTAAACGAACGCCTAATGATTGGGGTAGTCATGATTGCTCCTGTCTTTCTCTGGGATCTTTTCGAGTTGATTGCGAGCCTTTTCTACTTAATTATACAAGCGTTAAGGGGCCTCCGTAGGCGATTACCCCCTTAAAAAGCAATGCCAAAAGAACATAGGCCGGAAGGGGTAACCCCAGAGCCTTTGAGGTAACCTCGGCTTGATTTCCTTTTCCGGGGCGTTTAGGCTTACCTCCTGAGTGGCAGGAGTTTCCGCAGGGGATATTGCGGTTAAACTGCCTAGATGGTATGGGTTCTTATCGGAAATACCCTAGGGGAGGGTGGTTTCGATGGGTTGGCCAAGTTGGCAAACCCTTAGTCCGGCATGGAGGCTGGCCATGGTTTTTACGAATTCCCCTAAAAAGTCATTATTTTTCGGCTTGGCTTGCCTAGTGGCCGGATTTTTGGCATGTCCAATATCCAGCGCTCAAAATGCCAAACCCTTATCCCCGGCCATTCTACCTGCTCAACAGCAAAAATTGACCAAGCTTTTGGCGGTTCATCGAGCCCTTTCCGATGGATTGGATTTGCTTCGCAAAGGTCGCAATGAAGAGGCGGTTACTCTTCTCGAAAGGGAACTTCCCAATATTGAAGGCGACCGGGAATACCTTCGAACGCTGCAGGATGCTTACCAAGGTACCATTCAGGACCTAGCTCGCTCCGGTCATGCTGTCGAGGCGGATGCCTATATTCGTCGGCTGAATGCCCTTCAGTCTCCCAACCTGCAATTCAGCCCAAACTCGATGCCCAACCAGACAAGTGGATCACAAAACCCGGTGGTTGCCCAGCCAGCGAATGCCAAGCCTCCTGCACCTTTGATTCCGACCCAACCGGGAAATGGGGCGGCACAGGGCGATCAAGGTTTGGTGGTGCGTGGTAATGCCGAGGATGATCCTTTTTCTTTGGCCAATTTTGAAAAACCTATTCAAGTAAAACTCCCTGCTCTTAAGGATGCTGAATCCGCCTTTCAAGCCGCCAAATATAACCAAGCTGCCGGTCTTTATGATCGAGCTTATCGGCAAGGCGAACCCTTGGAAGAAATCCAACGGGAACGATGGGGTTATTCCAAATTGGCGGCTTTGGTGGAATCATTCAACAAAGGTCAAGTCCACGAAGCCATGATCATCGAGGCGGATCAGGCGGTCACCCTTTCTCCAAAACTTTCCGGAGTGGCGGGAAAGGTCAAGAGCCAAGTTCTTGCTTCCCTTTCGCAAACCGAGAAACCGCCGGAGGCGGTCGATCAGGTAGAAATTAAGCGGGTTCAAGGCACAGGGATTTGGCAAGCTGTGGAATCCTCATGGTTTCGGGTATTTCACCAAAACAACGAAGAAATAGCCATTCAGGTTGCCCGACAGGCGGACGCCGCAAAAGCAGGGGCAAGCCGCCGTTGGCTTGGAATCCAAGGGGATCATTGGCCCTTTCGATGTGATATTTGGCTTTACCCGACGGGTGAAATGTACTCTAGGGCCACCGGGGTTCCAGGAACTTCCCCGGGCCATTCCACCTTTCAAGCGGAAAGCACCCGCGTTCTAAGCCGCAAAATTGAACTTCGGATGGATCACCCAAATCTCTTGGATGCCGTCTTGCCCCACGAGGTTACTCATGTGGTGCTGGCGGGCCAATTTGGCAAAAACTTCCTGCCCAGATGGCTTGATGAAGGAATGGCGATCTTGGCGGAACCACGGGAACGGATTCGCCGTCACACCAACCATATTCCCCGTTATGCCATGGAAGGAAGTCTTTTGAACGCGGGTCAATTAATCACCCTTTCCGATTATCCCGACGCGACAAAAGTTGGTATTTTCTACGCGCAAAGCGTCTCGTTGGTGGAATACCTTTGCAGCCTCAAGGGCACCCAATCGTTCACCCTTTTTGTCAAGGATGCGGTAGGGGGCAATTGGGAGGCGGCTTTAAAACAACACTATTCCATTGACGGATTTGCGGGTTTAGATCGGCAATGGCGAGGCGATTGGGTAGCCCTTGGAAACCCCAAATAGTTGAAATCGAAGGCGTGGACTTTTTTCAAAGCTCCAAATCTTTAATAGGGCATTTATTTCCTATGTGCCAAAAGAGCTAATCAAACTGTCCAAAATACAGTTTTGAGGCGAATTATTTTTGATTTTTTTGAACAGGAAAATTAACAACAGATCTTGTGTACCAAAATATGAGGTCAAATCTGACCTCATATCGGTTTCCTAGCACCGAAAGAGCCTACTTTCAGGTAAGCCCTAAGGGCCCGCTGTGCAAAGACTTAAGAAGAATGGACAGAGCCGGGCTTGAACCGGCGACCCCAGCCTTTTCAGCCAAGCCTAGTCCTTAATGTCCTTAATGCGAATACCGCTCATTCCACTTGTTTTATAGCGTTTCAGCAATTGTTCAACAAGACCAAAAAGAAATAATCGTTCGCCAAAACCACCCGTTTGGGGGCCAGCGGGGGCCAATGTTCCTACTTTGTT
>SIAL01000047.1 GCA_009691815.1 Gemmataceae bacterium
CCAAAGGCCAGCGTTGTGCTCCCCCCACCATCCAATTGAATGGCATCCACCAAACCTCTTTCCCGAAGGAATTCCGCTACTTCGTAGGTAGCCATTCCAAGGCTGTTGCCGGGACGCCTGCCGTCCACCACAAAAAGCACCAACCGTCCGTCTCGGTGTTGCCCAAGGGCCGTTCGGGGATTGAGGTCTTTGTTAGGATCGGAAGGTTTTACGGCAATCACGCCGGATCGAAGCAACCTGGCATGACCCGTAACGGCGGTATACAGGTCCGTGGCGGGAAGGGTGGCGTAGCCATCGCCAATGTCCGAAGGGCGCTCCAGAAAACGAATGTCCCCTTTTTGAGAAAAGTGAATGGCATCTCGGTAGAGGGGATTTTTCGCCGTCCAAGGGGATACGAAGTTCCCCTCGGACATGGCCAAACCCAACAGACGAGTGATCCCCTTTTTTTTCGCCTCGGCCCCGTTATCAAAAAAGTTCGCATTGATGGCAATGTGGGCCTTGGTTCGCTCTAGGAAAGCACGGGTGGTTTCCATTTTGGTGGTCCCGGGAGAATGATTCCCCTCCCTTTCCGGCCGAGTGGAAAGGATGCGCAGGTTTGGGTTTTTGGTATCGAGGTAAACCAAATGCTGGGTGAGTTGCCTGGGGGTGTTGGTGGTCCGTTCGACATGTTCCACGCCGGGAAAAGGGGTGGTTTTTTTCTCTCCTTCTTTGGTGAAGGAAAAGAGTTTGGGAAGGGTAAGCCCTTTTGGTGCCGTTTTGGGTTTAGGGGAAAGGTCGTCTTGGGCGTTTATCGCAAAGGTGAAACCGATGGAGCCAAGGGCCAAACCAAGCACCATTAGCCCGTAGAAAGGGCGTGTGGAAAGCAAAAATCGAGTCATGAAAGACTGGCCTCAAGGGTAGGAAATACCCCCACCAACCTACGAGCAAATATGCCCCGGTGACAAGCCTAAAGGAGCTTGGGGCAGAATGGTAATCGAGAAAATGGGATCGAAATGGGGCCAAAAGACCCCAAACGAAGCAGAACGGTTAGAGGGCGTTGGGTTTTTTGAGTTGCGGGATGCCCAATTTGGGTTTGTTGCCATTGCGGCGGGCTACTTTAATGGCGAGGCGGGCCTTCTTGCCTGCTTTGGTCAAGGAACGCTTACGAGGCATAATCAAATCTCCAGCCAAAAAGGCTCAATACTGCTTAAGTGGAAAATTATAGCACAAATTTGGCCCCTCGCCCAGTCCATTTGCCTCCTGATTGTTGGGTTTCGAGGGGTACCCAAGGAAGGTGTTGGGCCAAAGGCTAGGTTTGGGGGGAAAAGTGGGCTCCGATAGGGAGTTTGGGACGGAATCTTGGCCGAATGGGGGATGTCGGCCAGTAGGCACCAGCTGCAACTTTGGCCGCGGGCCTAGCTGCCCCCTCCAAGCCATTGGCCATCATCGATCTTGAATTGCCCGGTTCCGCGGGAATAGGTGATTTTGCGAGCCCGGATCTCCTCAGGGGGTGCGCCCACTCGAACTTGGCGAAGCAATATGGCGGGGGCACCTTCGGACCCGTGAAAAATCACCTGCTCCTTGGCGTCTTCATAGGTGACCATTTCGGCTCGGCCGGAAAACTCCCTTGCCTGTACCGTGACGCGGCCTCTTGCGCGCATATCCTGCCGGGCCGATTTTCCCTCACCCCGGCTCAAAGCGTCTAGCCGATCACAGCGCAAAAAGATTGCTCCGGGGGGTAGCCGGTCCAACACATTTTCAAGCTCCACCTCCACATTGGGATCTTCACAAGGAAAATGGAGAACCCGAACCTCCTCTAGGAAGGTAGCCGTGTTGGAACGGTTATTGGCATACATACTCTTTAGGAAGCTGATGTGGGTCATCTTGAGTTGGCCATCTTCCCCCGCCTTGGGTGGTTTTGGGGCATTGGTGGAGACCGGTTGACCCGGTGCGGGAGGTTTCGTTTCGAAGGGGTCGCTTCCGCCCCGCTGGAGCATTCGGACCTCGCCCGGGCCGGTTGCTCTCACCTCATTGGCCTCGCGGGTGGGGGCCGGGGTGGTGGGCGTGGAATTCGGGCGAGGAATACCAATCTGGTCCTCCCTCTCCAACCGATTCATCGACAGGGTAACCGCCACTATCCTTTGAAAACGGACCAGCTTGTCCTTTTCGCGAACGGTTTCTTCAACACGGACCTGTCGATCGCAAACGATATGTTCGACCTTGGGAGAGGCGTCGCGTTTGGTCCCTTCCTTTAAGGAAATGGGTGTATCAAAAAAGACCTGAAGCCCTTGGCTGGCAAGGCGAGCTTCTTCTTGTTCGGCTTGGATGTCGCCGGTGAACTCGGCGTGTTTGCCGGAAAAAAGCATGGACTTGGACCAATGGACCTCAAAAGGAATCGCCTTGGCAAGTTTTACCCCCTGAAGGTTTGTGGCACTGTCCATCTGCATCGCCCCGATGCCATCCACCCAAACTTTGTTGGTGAGCTGATCAATGGTGATCTCTGGCCCGACGATTAAAATTCGATCCATCCGAAGCTGGGCAAGGTCGCCGCCGACAATGAGTTTGCTCCCCAATTCGGACCAGAATAATTGCAGCGTTTCGCCACGAATATCGACGCCTTTATCTCCGGGTTTGGGAGACTCCTGTCGGACGACGACCTGACCTTCGGTACGGATGCGATCGAGTTGCACCCTGTTATCTAGGCGATTGACCCAGGTCTCGATGGAGCGTGCCGAGATTTCGATAGGCTTGTCGGTCTTGGATTCGGGTACAAGGGAGGGTTGCGAAGGCCCTTGGCTGGTGGCAGGATTTTTTGAAATAAGGATACCCGGGTTGGCTACGCTGGGCAGGGCCTTGCCAACACCGGTCAAAGGTGCCGCTTCGCCCGTTTTGGGTTTGGTGGGCGAATCGATGAACCAAATCAAAAGCCTACCGGTGTCCTGAATGAGCAGTTCGCGGCTTTTGGCAATGACCGAACCGATGGCTTCGAGTCGCTGGATCTCTTTTTTGCCACGGGGTTTGTTTGCCGGGGGAGCCTCCGGGTTTGGCTTATTCGAAGTCGTTACGCCCGATCCGGGAATCTGGCCTAGGGGATTGGGTGCCGGATGCGGGAGGTTGCCTTTGGCCTCGCCGATCCAGAGCTTTAGGGTGTCGGCTTGGAGGCTTTGGCCCTCATCGAAGAAGCGAGCCTTGCCCTGGAAGGTGAGCAGGTCCATGCCGCTTTCAGGATCGGTAGCGGTGGAGAGATTTTTGCCCCACTCGGCGCGGGTCTTGCCTTTAACTTGAATCGGGTCTTTTTTATCGAGTTTTGCTTTGTCCGTCCCTTTGGAATCGGTTCGCAGTTCAATAACACCCGGTCCCGGGGCGTGGATGGTCGGAGCGGGTCGGGGCTTCCCCACCTTCGGGGCCTCACGGGGTTGGGTAATTTCAAGGATTTTGGTGGTGATGGTGTTGCCGTCAATGAGGGCAAACATGGTGGGTTCGCCTTTGAGTATGGTTTTGCCGGTGCGGTTGTCAAAGGTCAGCTCTTTGGCGTGGGCCTCGAGTTTTTCCGCATCGGAGGTGATGATGACCTCTTTGCCGGTGGCATGGGCTGTGGTGATTTCGATGGCTTGATCCGAACCTGTGGGCAGTTTTTCCGGGATGGCGGTGCGGGGTCCGCGTTTTCGCAAGGTGAGGACCAGTTTTTCACAAACGAGTTGATCCACGGCGCCAACATCATCATTAAGCTTGGTGAGAGTGACATCGGCGGGGGTAAGGGAATTGGGGCCAAGGTTTGGAGCGAGAAAAGTGGCCGTGTCCGAATCCGGGCCAAAAACATATTCAAAGGTGCCATGTGTTTTGATGGCCACATGAGCCTTGGATAC
Organism: Gemmataceae bacterium; assembly: GCA_009691815.1. Taxonomy (GTDB): domain Bacteria; phylum Planctomycetota; class Planctomycetia; order Gemmatales; family Gemmataceae; genus SYLG01. The sequence goes on from SIAL01000047.1 coordinate 3,846, forward strand.
GGTTCCTGATTTCTTGGTCGCCGCGGGGCCATTCGCCATAAAACCCGCATCGTCGGCAACATGGATGTGCATGGAAACCGCAGAGTTAAGTTTGATTCGCTTGACCCCGGTGACCACATCCTGCCGGGGTTTGGTGGCCGCCGCCGAGCCGCCTTTGGCAACGGGTTTGGTTTCGGCCAATAGGTCAATTTGAAGGCCTTTGCCACGGACCTCGGTTGGTTTGGGTTTGCTCTGATGATCCGAAAGGTGAATCGAATCGTTTGTCCAAATGAGTTTTTTGGGCTCGCTGTAGTGGACTGGACCTTGGGGCACAAACAACACAATGTCATCGTCCCTAGCGGCGGTTCTTCGGTTGTTGACAACCTCGACATTGCCCAAAATGTCCCCACCTAAAATCTTCCGGGAACCAATGTCGGTAATTTGGGTTACGGGTCGGTCGAACTTCAAATAGGCCGCTTGGCCACGGATGCTGTTGATTTCGGAACCCCGGCCATCGCCTTTGTCCTTGTCGATGATGGCGACGCTGATGGGGGTAAGGCAAACTCTGCCATCGGGCTCGATCTGAAAGTGATCCCAAGCCAAGACCATGTTTCGGCTGGAAAGTTCAATTTTGAATTGTCGATGGGCCTCCGGGCATTCTTGACCGAAGGCTTGTTGCAGTTTGGCGACCACCCGGGATGCCGGGCGTGGAGGCAATGGTGGGAGGGTCTCTTTATCGCGCGGTAAAAGCGCGGAAGGGAGCGGAGGCAGGCCGTCGATCTGGCCCAGGACCATGGCATAGCCCGTGTACATCGTCGACGCTAAGACGAAAAGTACAAAGAGCATCGCAATCCTGCGCGGAGTCCACACGGCGTATCCAGTCCTCCTAAGAAGGGATCGGTCCTTTTGCCAAGCCAACCAAGGCTAAGCGACGGGCCAGGTTCCCCTTTCCCTCATGATTAGTTCAACCACCTCGCGCACCGCGCCAAATCCGCCGCCAAGGCGGGTGGTGATTTTGGCCGCCCGGCGCGCGTCGAGACAGGCGTCGGCCACCGCCACACCCAGCCCGGCCTGCTCCAAAAGGGGCACATCGGCCAAGTCGTCGCCCATGGCACACACCGCCTCGGGGGGCGTGTTTGTCTCCGCCAGCAGTCGCAAAAACGCAGGCGTTTTTGGGTTGGCGCCCTGAATGAGCCGCGTAATGCCAAGCTCCTTGCAACGGGCCGCCACCAAATCCCCGCCTCGCCCTGTAATTACCGCGACTTCCCCTCCGGCATCCTGCCAGACCCTAAGGGCCAACCCATCCCGCACATGAAACCACTTGGCCTCGGGCTGGGTGGTACCGTTGCTGGCCACGGCGGGCATCAGGTGTCCTTGAGTGAGGACGCCGTCCACATCGAGGACCAGCAACCGGATCTTGCGGCATAGGACGGCCAAGGGAGTCATAAAAGATCTTGCATTTCCTTTATGCCGCCCTAGACTTGGCCGCCGCTCCGGCGATGCCTATGAGGTCCGTAATGTCCAAGATTCCCTGGGGTTTGTTGTTCGCGTCGACCACCGGAAGCTCGCTTATCTTTCGGTCCGACATGAGCTGCATCGCTTCGCCAACGCGGCTGCCGGCCTTTGCCACCAGCGGGTTTTTTGTCATCGCCTCATGAACAGGTCGGTCGAGCCACTCTTCCCCTTGGCGGGCGATAAGTCGGGCAAAATCGCTGTCGGTGAAGATGCCACAAAGGGCCCCTTGGGAATCGGTCAATATCACAGCCCCGGTGCGGCGTCCTTTGGCTTTGCCCTGGACCATGACTTCGCGGATGGTGCTAGTTTCCGGGGCGATTCGGCATTCCGTCCCTTGACGCATCATCTGTTCGACTCGGGCAAGCTTTTTGCCAAGGGAGCCCGCCGGGTGGTATCTGGCGAAATCTTCTGGGCCAAAACCGCGCGCCCGACTCACCGAGAACGCCACCGCATCTCCAAGGGCCAACATCGCCGTGGTGCTGGCGCTTGGGGCCAAACCCAACGGGCATACTTCTTCAAGGGGTCCATACACCAAAGCCATTTCCGATCCCTTGGCCAAGGTGGAACCACCATTTCCCGTTATGGCAATGATGGCCGAACAGAGGTCCGACAGGGGGCCCAAAAGTCTGACGAGCTCCTCGGTTTCCCCGCTGTGGGAAAAGAGCATCGCGATATCGTGGGGATGAACCAAACCCAAATCGCCATGCAGCGCCTGGACGGGGTCGAGAAAGGTCGAGCGGGATCCGGTGGAATTGAGTGTACCGGTGATTTTGCGGGCAACATCGGCGGACTTCCCCACCCCACTGGTTAGGACTCGGCCCGTGCCCAATTCGATGGTGCCCAAAACCAATTCCACGGTAAATTCAAAGCACTCATCCAAACGGTCGGCAACCAACCGCAAAGCGTTGGCCTCGGCCAGGAGGATCTCTTTGCCAAAACGAAGAATCTCCGGCCCACCTCGGCCACCCGCGGAGTCCGAAGTCCATGGACTCAGTAATCGAGGCATCCATGCCTCCTTGAGTTTTGCCCCCTAACCACATAGGACAGAGGGTGTTGATCCAATCGGGAGAATACCCCGCTGAGGGTAAAGGAAACAAGTCGGGGTTGTTCGTCAAGGTCGGCAGGATGGTTGCCTCGACGGCGAAAGGGATCGGATGTTTGCCAAGTCAGCCTTTTTTGCCCTGCTTGCCTGTCTTCCGCAACAGGCCACTATTCCGGTAGGAACCAAACTTCCACCCTATTCCTTCCTCCTCTCCTTGGGGGAACAACGGGGTCGTTCCCATTGTTATGTCTGCGAATCCCTCGAAAAGCCGGTGGTGATTTTCTTTGCCGCCGCCAAAGATCCAAAGGCTAATGAAAAGTGGGTTTCGGCCGAAGTTACCCAACTAACCAAGTTTCTTGATGGGGAATTGGCCAAACGGCCGACTTTGGCGGCATGGATGACTTTTGGTCACACCAAACAAGAGGAACTGGACGGCCCGATTGTGCGTTGGGGCGAAACGGCCGGCCTTCGCAAGCTTCCCGTGGGAACCTATGAGGACCCGCTTGGCCCACCCGCGTTTCGACTGGGTGGCAAAGCAATTCTTTACGCGGTGATCGCCAAAGAGGGGAAAGTGGAAAAAGTTTTTAGCCTCGATGCCGCCGAAGGGGTCGCCGCATTTCAAACAACCTTGAATGGGGAACTCGATCGCATCGCCCCCATCCCCAAGTCTGAACCCAAACCGGTGACGGAAATCAAACCAGGTTCCGCTTCCCCGAAAAAATAGCATGCGCCCCTTACCAATTTAAGGAGGGTTCAAAATGGTTGGCATGGCGGTAAAGATTGTTGATGTCAGTCACCATACCGTTGACTATGCCTATCGCACCCCGATTAAGTTTGGCGGCGTGGCCTTGGACCGTGCCACTCTATTAAACGCCGAGGTGACCATCGAGGGGCCCAATGGCCGTCGGGCTCGGGGTTTTGGTTCGATGCCTCTTGGCAATGTGTGGAGCTTTCCCAGCAAACGACTCCATTACGATCAAACCATGGAAACCATGCGGACCATTGCGGACTTTGCTGCGGAGATCTATCGGACCTCAAAGTTTGCCGCGCATCCCATTCGGACCACCATGGATCTGGAACCGATGCTTTTCGCTGCGGGGGATTCCGTGGGCCAAGATCTAGGGCTAGGGGAACCGGTGCCCCACTTGGCCACGCTTGTCGCGGCCAGCCCTTTTGATGCGGCCTTGCACGACGCCTATGGCAAGTTTTTCAATAAACCGGTTTGGCACTGCTATGGCCCGGAGTTTCTAGGGGAGGACCTTAGTGCCTTTTTGGGAGTGGAATATGCCTCTATTCGCCTCGATCAACAGCTAAAGCCCCTTCCGGAACCCCGCTTGCCGATGTACCATCTTATCGGGGCGCTGGATCCCCTAGATGCCACCGAATTGCAAAAGCCCGTTGGCGATGGCTTGCCCGAAACCCTTGAGGAGTGGATTCCTCGGGACGGCCTTAGCCACCTAAAGATCAAACTCAATGGCGATGACATTGGCTGGGATGTCAATCGGGTCTTGCGCATAGAGGAGATCGCCCGGCGGGCCATGCCGATCAAAAAGGTAAGCCATTGGCGCTATTCCCTCGATTTCAACGAACGGGTCCCCCACGAGGACAGTTTGCTCGAATTTCTCGCCAAACTCGAGGAATTGTCCCCCGAAGCGTTTAACCGCATTGCCTACATCGAACAGCCGACAAAACGAGATCTCAAAAGCGATAAAGCAAACACCATGCACAGGGCCTCGGCCCGGATACCCGTTGTCATTGACGAGTCGCTCCTTGACCTTGAGACCCTTTTGCTCGCTAGGGAAATGGGCTACACAGGGGCGGCGCTCAAGGCCTGCAAGGGACAAAGCCAGTCGCTTTTGATGGTCGCCGCCGCCCGCAAGCACGGCATGTTCCTTTGCGTCCAAGACCTCACTTGTCCCGGAGCCTCGCTGCTTCACTCCGCATCGCTTGCGGCATGGGTCAAGGGAATCAGCGCGATTGAGTCAAACGCAAGGCAATATATGCCCGGAGCCAACCTCCCTTGGGCCGACGACTTTCCGGGAATTTTTCGTATCCCCGATGGCCATATGGCAACGGCGTGTCTTGGCGGTGTTGGGCTTGCCGGCATCCCCGACTGGAAAACGGACGCGGCAAGGAGTTCCTGATGGACCATCCTGCGGAAGTGTGGGTCCCCATTGGTGGCATCGTGCTGGCGGGGCTAATGCTTTTGGGATGGATGCGTTCCCTTAAACAGCGCCGATTATTGGAAGATCTGCCCACCTCGAAAGTCAAAGGTGTCTTCATCGGTTTGGTCGAAGTCAAGGGTACGGCGGAGTCGGAAGATCCTCTGGAAAGCTACCTTGCCGAGGAACAATGTGTCGGTTTCGATTGGAGTGTGGCTGAACATTGGACGCGGACCGTCACCGAAAGCTACACCGATTCCGAGGGGAAATCCCAAACCCGGACGAAAACCGAGTCGGGTTGGACCCAAATCGATGGAGGCAGCGACCTACAAACTTTTTACCTTCGTGATGATACCGGCGCCCTAAGAATTAATCCCAAAGGCGCCAAGTTGGAGATGACCTCGGTTTTCGATCAGACCTGTGGCATCTTGGATCCCTTGTACTATGACATGGGCCCGGCTCATGCCGTGGCCAATTCGAACTTTAGGCGGCGTTTTTATGAAACGGCCATTGTGTTGCACGCCCCCCTTTTTGTCGTGGGACAGGCGCGAGAACGCCAAGATATTGTCGCTCCCGAAATTGCCGAGGACGAGAATGCCCCGCTATTTTTAATCTCCACCCGGTCCGAGGAAGAGGTACTTAGGGCTAGGGGTTGGAGCCTTTTCGCATGGGCCTTCTTTGGCCTTGTTTTTATCGTGTCGGGTTGGGTCATTCGGGATTTGGGCCTGCTTAAAAAATCCGCCGAGGAAGTATGGCCCGGCTGGTTGGTCCCCGTGGGAATCTTTGGCGGGGGCCTTTTTCTCGCATGGGTTTTACAGGTTTACAACAGCCTCATTGACCTTCGCAATCGGACCAACCGGGCTTGGTCGCTTGTGGACATAGAGCTCAAGCGCCGTGCCGACTTAATCCCCCAACTCATTCGTACCGTGGAGGGGATCAAAGGCTACGAAAAGGAGGTACAAAAGATTCTTAGTGCATTGCGTCAACAGGCCAAAACCGGTTCGGGTTCGGGGGTTGTTGGGTTGGCCCCACCCATAAGGGTATTGATCGAATCCTATCCCGATCTCAAATCTATTACTAATTTTGCCAAGCTATCCACGGAGCTTGCCAACACCGAAGATCGCATCGCCTTGGCCCGGGGATATTTCAACGATCAGGCGACTTGCCAAAACACCCGACTTGAACGGATCCCCGAAGGGTGGCTTGCCCAACTTGCAGGTTTCAAGCAGCGAAAACTTTGGTCCGCGACCCATTTGGAACGATCTCTGGTAACGGTCCACTTTGCGGAAAACGGAGCCAAAAAACCGGCCAAAAAACCGACTAAAGTGCCGCCGTCCTAGAGCCTTTGGACCCTTTTCGTTAATTGAAAGGGTCCTTCCATCATGGGCCTTAGGGCTTTTTGACTTCCCGAATGCGACTGGCCGGAACCACTTCAAGCCAACCCCGGCCTGGTTTGGTTTTGGCCGGGATGTCCATTGGACCGCCAAGCCCCGCCGAGAGCATATCACGATGGGACTCTTCATCCGCGCCCACAAGAGCCATGATTCCCTTTTTCATTTGGTCACATCGACTGGCAAAAATATCCCGCTCCGCCGTTCGTCCTTTCAGCTCGATCACCAACCGATTGCGTTCAAGAGCCACAATTTTGAGGGCGGCAACCTCACGGAGCAACTGATCTCGTTCGTCCACCACGACCAAGAGTTTTGCCACCTCGGTCTTAAGGTGGTCTCGTTCAACAACCACTTCCCTCAACTCGGTCACTTCACGGTGCGACCCGTCGCGCACGGCCTCGACCTCCAACAGTTTGACCCGTAAGTCCGTTTGATTGTCCGCCAAATGGCCGTTGGCTTTTAGGGCGGATTCGAGTTCCCTTTGCAGCGACCTAGAATGGTTTCGTAAATCGAGATAATTGGATTGGCTCCCCTGCGTTAGTCCAAAGAGTCCAAAAAGAGCAAACCCTATCCACAAAAGCGACCGATTCGATTGCCCCATATTGCCCCCAACCCAAAAAAATGGCAACTATTTCTAGCCCGATCATTCCAGTTTTGCAAAGGAGATGCAAAGACCCATTGAAGGAAATATCGGTTACCCAAATATCCTAATCTAGTCAAACATGCCAGTATTCCCAAAATTACATTGAGGGCGAATTTTGGGATGGCGCAAACCTTTTACCCCGTCCAGGCCCCCTAGATAACACAATGAACATAATAGGAGAAATAGATAAAATAAAAATCCCCCGAATAACCCCGATTTTTGTAAACTTTCCCTCAAGTTTTCCCAATCGGCCTTTCTTCGGAGTGAACACACAGGATATGAACCCCGTGATGAATACGGGCCATGGAATCCAATTATCCGGATTTCCGGTTCCACCAAGTGAAAGGGTCATGATGGCAAATACTAGCCGTGTGATGTTTCTTCTCCGGGTACCTTTTGTGACAAGTTTCATGGCGGGTTGGGGAATGTTGGCCATCAGTTTTATGACTTGCGCCCCTGTTGCGGGGTGTCAAATCTTGGATGTGCCCCAGGGCCTTTTTGGCGATCGCATCACCACCCCCATTTCGTCCAATCCACCCGTGGCCACCGCCAAAGGCTCTTTGCCAAGTCAAAAACCTCTCGCCCCGATTCAATTGGTTTCAAACGCCGTACCTTCTCCCGAACCGGCCAACCAACCTTTGTTTACTGCTAGCACCAAACCCATTGCCAAGGAGGGGCTCCACATTCGGCCGGATCTTTTGCTTGCCACCCGGGGAATGCTGGCTGCCCTAACCCCGATCGACCCCCCTCTACCCATGCCCGCGGGTCCCACGGAAACCGACCCCTTAATGATCGTTTATCGCCGAGGTTACAATTGGTTTCAGGGAACTGACAGTTTCACTTGCCGGATGTTTCGTCGGGAGGTGGTGCGGGGTAAACCGCACCCTGAGGAACTCATGTCGTTTCAATACCGAAAAAATCCTTACAGCATACATTTCAAATGGTTAGGGCAAGAGGGCAAGGGCCGAGAGGTGGTCTATGTTGAGGGAAAATATGACGACAAAATCCAAACCAAATTGGCGGGAGGGGACATCCCTTTTGTCTCCGCAGGGAAACGAATGAGCTTTTCCATTGACAATCCACTCGTGCGAAACGCCAGTCGGCACAGTGTTCGTGAAGCGAGTTTTGGCTTTATGTTGTCCACGGTTGGCACCATGATTTCTCATCAAAAAGAGAATAACCCCAAACTGGGAAGCATCCAGTACATTGGCAAAATTCGCCGCCCCGATATCGAAGGCGAGATTGAACTGGTGGAGTGCCGGTTGGCCCCGGGGGCCGAACATGCCCTTCCCGAGGGTGGCCGCCGACTTTATGGCTTTGATCCGGTGTTGGGCAACCCAGTCCTTTTGCAAACATTCGACCTCAAAGGCCAAGAGGTGGAATATTACCGCTATGACCGATTCTTTTTCAAAGGCCTAGAAGAGGACGACTTCAATCCGGAAGTCCTTTGGGTTCAACCAAATGGGAAACCAAAACAGTCCTAAAAACAGGACTCTGCCAACCTGACAGATCCCAAGAGAAGCCCCATTGCAGCTGACGCCAGTTGGGGCAGTTAAAAAAAATCCCCAAAAAGGACTTGCACGACCTAAGTGCAATCTTATCCTACCTTTGCAAGAAAAGCACCAAGCAACCAGTCAAGGTTGGCATCCTATTTGCCCGTAACCCTAGTTGGGTCTCGCGTAAACAGGATTCATGACCGGGTGGTTGTGGTATCGCGGGAAGGATACGGCACCATGATGGCACTGGCCCCGGAAGCTCGGGACTTTTCTGTCCTTATTGCTGACGATGAGCCTAGCAGTCGGGAAACCCTGCGAGGAATCGTCGAGCCTTTGGGCTATAAAACGATTCTGGCCCCTACCGGGGAGCAGGCTATCGACATCATTCGGTCGATGTCTATCCATCTCGCCCTGCTTGACTTAAACCTTCCGCGCATGAGTGGTCTGGATGTTCTTCGGATGGCTCGGCAAATCATTGCCGGGCTGCCCGCCATCCTCGTCACCGCGGATGCGTCGGTCAAGGTTATGCGTGATGCCCAAAGGGAGGATGTTTTCAGCGTCATTCCAAAGCCTGTCAGCAGAAGCGTTGTGATCTATACGATCACCCGTGCCCTTGCTCAGCGCTATGGATCCGTTGGCGATAACCCTCAAACCCCGGTTGTGTGACCGGCCCCTAACTTTTACCTTTTGTTTGGTTTTGTTTGCTTGCACGGAGTTCCAAAAATGAAGACTGAGATCCATCCCCTCAATGACAAGATCCTAGTAGAGCGCCATGAGGCCGAATCCGCTTCCGCGGGCGGAATCCTTCTGCCCGACGCCGCCCGGGAAAAACCCCGCCAAGGCAAAGTCCTTCGCACCGGCACGGGCAAGGCCCTCGAAGGCGGCAAGCGCGCAGCGTTTCAGGTCAAGGTCGGCGACAAGGTCCTTTTCTCTTCCTACTCGGGGAGCGAAATCACCGTGGACGGCAAAGAATACCTGATCATGACCGAGGAAGATGTCCTCGCGGTTGTTGCCTAATTGGATCGGATGGAGAGTGATCCGGGGGTGGAAGCCCCCGG
>SIAL01000048.1 GCA_009691815.1 Gemmataceae bacterium
CATGTCCAGAATTTTTCGAAAGCAAATTAAGCACAAGTACCCCGGCGATGATTAGCGCAAACCCTACCCAACCCCACGCATCCACCCGTTCTCCGTTAAAGATCCATGCCAAAATAACGATAAAAAGTAAACCTATACCCGACCAAAGGGCATAGGCCACACCCGTGGGAATCTTTTGCACGGTAAGGGTAAGGAAAAAAATCGCTGACCCGTACCCTGCGATCACAATCAGGGTGGGGACCACCCGAGTGAATCCGGTGCTGGCTTTTAGCGCCGTGGTGCCAACCACCTCGGAAACGATGGCAAGAAACAGCCAAAGATAATGCACGCAGTATTCCTTGAGATTAGGCGGCCATGGCATCCGGCGGAGTAGGTATGTCAAGGGCGGCGGAAAGACAAATAATGATTACCCTTTCCGATTCCGTCCAGACCTGATCTTGCCTTATAAGTACGCAGCAGGCATCGAGAAATCGCCGCCGCAATCCTTCAGGAGCAACGGCCAAAACGCTTAAATATTTCCTTTGGGGAGCAGGGCTTGAATCCGGGGGAATAGGCACGGCGGGCATCGCCTTGGCCAAATGTTGGACCGCCTTTTGCCATCCCGTTTGGAGAGTAACCCCGGACATTCCCCCCGCCCTTGCCACCGAGGCCAAAATATTAAGTGCGGCGTGAGAGCGGCTTGCCCCTTGGCCCAAAAGCATTTTCTGTCTGGGATTCAAAAGCCAAAGCGAAAGAACCTGCCGAAAACAGGCGCTAAACAGGTCCGTGGGGGGCGGGCTCAGCTCAAGCCGATTGAGCATGGCCGTTTTTTGGCTCGGAGAAAGCTGCCTGATCCACGGGGCCAGCAAAGCCATCTGCCTAGCCTTTTCAAGCGTTGTCCAATGAAGGGATAATCTTAGCAATGGTGAAACGGCGGCAGCGGAATTCTGATTGGCACCGGCAAGAGATTCCGCAAGGGAAACGGCATCCAAGGCCGATTCCACCGCCCCATTTTCCCGTATCGGCTTTTGAAAGGGAGATGGCACTTGAGCACCAAAGGTTCCCGCCAAACCCGAGGTAACGCCCTCTCCTGCTAGGCCGGAAACCAAACCCTTATGAATAGCCTCCTCCCCTTGGGCCAATTCCTGGGCTTCGTTTTGGGTGGCCTGAAGAAATTCGCCATCCCAATTGGGTTCGATGCGGCGGATCCGCTCCTCAAGCGGAGGATGGGAATCAAGCGACAAAAAGCCCGACCTTTTGAGGCCACACGCAAAAAACATATGGTTGACCTCGGTCGCTTCGGGAGACCGAATCACGCCGTGATCCGTAAAGCCACCGATCTTTTTGAGGGCACCGGCGATGCCTTCGGGATTGCGTGTGAATTGGACCGCGCTAGCATCGGCAAGGAATTCCCGTTGTCGACTGATGGCCGCCTGAATCACCCGGGCGAAAAAGGTCCCGACAAAACCCAATATCCACAACCCGATTCCAAACATGAAAAGGACCATGACAATGCCGGCCGCATTATTTTTACTCTTGCTATTGGAGGACACATGGACATTGCCCAAAAGCCGAACCAAGATTTCGCCTAAAAGGCTTAACACTACCAGGCCAAATATCAACCCCATCAGCCGGATGTTTAGCCGCATATCCCCATTTAGGATGTGACTAAACTCGTGGGCAATGACCCCTTGAAGCTCATCTCGATTTAGGGTTTCGACGCAACCTCGGGTGATGCCGATCACGGCATCGCTTGGCGAAAAGCCCGCCGCAAAGGCGTTGATTCCCGGTTCTTCCAAAAGGTAGACGGGCGGAACGGAAATACCCGCCGCCAGTGCGATTTCCTCGACAATGTTCAATAGCCTTCGTTGGGCGGGGTCGAGATCGTTGCCCGGATGAAGCAGGGTTCCCCCCAAAGATTCCGCGACGCTCTTGCCTCCGCCGAAAGAGAGTTGGACGGTTCGCACGAGCGACCCGCCGCCAATAACAAGGACAAAAAAGACAGCTATTCCGACAGAGGAGATCCAATAGGCGGGCTCTTGATGACGGCCATCAAAGGCAATCCAAAGTCCCACCTCGAACAGACCGACAATCGCCACCAGTGCCGATGTCAAAAGGACAAGCAGCCACGCTGTTCGTCCCCGGGCCTGGTCTTGATGTTGGTAGAAATTCATGGGGGGAATTTCCCTCTGTTTGGCTTAACGGAAACCTTTTGGAATCGTTGTTAAAACTTGACCTGAACCACCTCACGGTCGGACGGACTTTCCAACTCGAACAGGCTGGCGGGAAAGAATCCAAACATTCCGGCAAACACCACCGCCGGGAATCCTTCACGATAGGTGTTGTAATCCGTGACTTGGTCGTTGAAGCCTTGGCGGGCAAAGGCGACGCGATTTTCGGTCGAAGAGAGTTCCTCTTGCAGGTTGGACATGTTTTGATTGGCTTTGAGGTCGGGATAGGCTTCGGCCAAAGCAAACAATTTGCCTAGACCGGCCATAAGATTGCCCTCGGCCACGGCCAGCTGTTTCATGGATTCAGGATCGCCCGGATTGGCGGCTACCTTGCTGGTTACATTTACCGCGGCGTTTCGGGCGGAAATCACCGCCTCAAGGGTGCCCCTTTCGTGGGCCATATAGCCCTTAACGGTTTCGACCAGATTGGGGATCAGGTCGTGGCGGCGTTTGAGTTGGACATCAATTTGACTGAAGCCGTTCTTGTAGCGATTGCGCTTGGCAACAAGGTTGTTGTAAACGGCGATCGCATAAAGGATCAGGATTCCAACAAAAATTGCCAAACCAAGAAGTACGATAAGATATGGATAAAAATCGGGGCCAGCTTGTCCGAACATGGAAAAGGACTCCTATTGGGGAATGAGCCTACGGGATGTGAGCCGGATGGCGTTAGGCCGTCTAGGAAGTTTATGCGAAAAACCGGGTCTCACCGACATTTTATTCGACTTCACCCAAAATCCTGATCCGAATCGACCACCAAAGCCAAACCAAATGGCCCTTTTTTTCTGTTCACGGTCTTTTGTGTGGACCAAAAAAGGAGGTACTTTCCCACCTCACGAAAGAGCATGATCAGGTACGCTTGCACGAACCGGCAAGGTCAACTAAAATGCCAGAAACCCGAACTCGGGTCCCGTAAAGGGCCACAATTTCATGGCCTTTTTTGCTCTCCACCTTTTCACGGAGTATTTCCATGTTGCGATTTGGAACTTTGGCACTGCTTTTGTCTATTTTGTCGGTCACCCTTTTGGTTTCTGCGGAAACCAACACCAAAAACCTCCAAGGTGCTTGGGTCAAGGAAATCAATGATTTCAAAATTGAGTTGGACTTCAAAGGCAACAAGCTCAATATCACCTTGACCAAGGGCGAAAACAAGGTGCAATTGGACACCGATTATTCCGCAGGCCGTGATAAAACTGTTTTTGGCCGAATTGTTTCCATCAAAGAAGATGGCATTCAACCCGCAACCGAAAAGGGGGACCTTTTTTCCCTCGCTATTGAGGTTGAAGAGGGCAAGATCGTGGTGAAAGAACTCAAAGGGACCAAAACCAGTGACGATGCCAAGAAACTTATCGAAGGCGATTACAAGAAGAAATAGTCTTTTTCACTAACGACATATTCTTGGGGTGCGGAGGCCCCCGTTGGCAGGACACTTGGCTTGTAGCCCCTTCCAAGGAGCAAGGGCCTTTGCCTTTGGGGGTTTCCGGGCAAATGGGAACAGAGGTTTGTTGTTAACGGTAGAATGAAACCGCCTTTGGGCTTTTTCAAAAGGCGGTTCCAAACAACGGGAGCCAATTTCCCTTTGGCCCGATTTGGGAATAGACCATGAACGACACGACTGGGCAATGGCCCCAAATTGAGGATTGGCAGGGGGCGCTGCTAGAGGCGCATAAGCATTTCCTCGACCACGATTTGTCCGGCTGTGCTTTGGAAAGGGAATCCGAAAAGGAAGATAGCCCGCCTCTCCCTCCTCTTTTGGGGGACAACTCGGTTGTGTTTCGAATGCGGGCCCGGTTCCAAAAACGCCGTGCCGTCAAACTTTGGTTACGACAAGTTCAGAGTCGCATTTCCCGCTATGGGGCCCTTGAAGCCGTTTGGCCCGCCGCGCCATTTCTGGCGGGGTGGCGCATTTTACCCGAAGGGATTCGCATCATCCGCCCCTATCCGGTGTTGGATATGGATTTCCTTGGCGGCATTCGATTGGACGAATTCCTTGCCAAAAAATACCTCGATCCCGCCGCCATGGACGAGTTGCTCAAGGCGTGGTTTGCTCTTTCGGCCGCGATGGAAGGCCCGGGCTGGTCCCATGGGGATTTGCGCCCGGATAACATCCTCGTCCTGCATCGTCCCGAAGAGGCCATGCGCCTTAGGCTTGTGGATTATGACGGGTTCTTCGTGAAGGATGCCGAGCTTCCCTCATCGGGATCGTTCGGAAGGCCCGATTTCCAACATCCCCTACGGAGGTCTCTGAAATACGAAGGAGCCTTGGCTGACCGCTTTCCTTTCCTATTGCATGCGGCGGCCTTTGCCGCGATACGGGCCAAAGGGGGCAAGATTTGGAGTCGCCATGGCGGGGGAGCCGGAACCCTTTTTACGAACTTGGATCTAGTCAAACCGGGCCACTCCGAACTCCTCGGAGAATGTATGGATTCTCAGGATCCGGACCTTCGGGTTTTGGCGGAACACCTCGTCCGGGCCTTGTCCAATCCGATCGAAGAAACCCCATCCCTTGATGAAATAGGCGTGTCGTGGCTGAAAAAGTCAGGCGGCAAAAAAGGAGTGGCCCACCCTGGGGCTTCAGGGGCGAAAGTCTCCCCGACAACCGAAAAGTCGATGGTGGCCCCTGTCACCTCTTTGGCGTTGTCCTCTGATAATAAACAGATCGCCGTGGGCAATCAGGATGGCCTGCTTAGGATCTTGGACCGATCCGGTAAACGGACCGTCGCCAAGTTTTCCGATCACCGTTCCCAAATAAACGCCTTGGCTTTTTCGGTCAACGGACAACTGGTTTATAGCGCCGGGATGGACTGCCTTGTCTGTGCGTTTCAGTGGGTCCAGCAAGAGTCACCTTGGCATCATTACGCCCATAATCACTCCACCACCTGCCTTGCCGTCGACAGGATGGGAGAATATCTTCTTTCGGGGGGTGGGGATGGCACCATTGTGCTACGGACCTTGGAAACCCTCAAAGATTCCGAACCGTTAAAGGCTCACCGGGGCCGGGTTAGCGCCTGCGCCTTTTTGGGCAATCTGGTGGTGACCACTGGCCTTGACGATGGCAAGGTGGCGACTTGGCAAACAAAGGGGCTGACCCCCTTGGCCAAAGCCGATTTTCATGGCGATTGCATCATTGACATGGATGCCAATGCCTATGTGAAACTCATTGCCCTTTCGGTTTCCTCGCGTCGCATTGGTTTCTTTGAGCCCAACACCCTGAAGCGTAGTCCGCTGAAAATCGACACACTGGTCACCGTGCATTCGTTGCGCTTTTCCCCCAAGGGAACCTACCTTGCGGGGGGATGTGCGGACGGATCGGTTCGGGTGTGGCATACCCAAAGTGGCAAATTGGTAGGCTACCAGATGGTTCACGCCAAAAAACCGATCCTCGCAGTGATCTGGTTGGCCGGGGGAAGCGGACTTTTGGTGGGAACAAACGATGGCCAAGTCAAGAAATACAGCTTGGGATGGCTTCGTTTCTGCGCGTTTTTTCGGCCCAAAGAGAGTGAGCAGCCCGGTTCCAGACATTAGCCAACCGGGCCGAAAAAAAAGTTAGGCCCCGGGGACTTGGGCCACCCGGGTCGCCACCACACCAGGCCTTTAGGCTAGGGGGCA
Organism: Gemmataceae bacterium; assembly: GCA_009691815.1. Taxonomy (GTDB): domain Bacteria; phylum Planctomycetota; class Planctomycetia; order Gemmatales; family Gemmataceae; genus SYLG01. The sequence continues at coordinate 5,820 of SIAL01000048.1, forward strand.
AGGTCTTTCATCGGTTCATTGGACCCGAGCGCCTCAAACGGTATCTCAATCGATCCACCGCTCATTCGCATCATATCCGCCGCGATTAAGGCCTGATCGAAGCGCAACTTTTCATAATCCACCATCAGTTGAATCCCCTGACCCAAAAGCAGGACATCCATAAAACCAATCGTCGATTTGGTGGCCCGGTTGTAAACCTGCAAGGCATCATTGATGGAAGCTCGTTCGGCTTCCAATCGCCGTTCAATTTCCCGATGAGTAAGAAAAGCAACCCGGGCTTCAAGCCTTGTCAGGTTGGTTGCGGTCTGTTCGGTAAATTCCGCGCGATCGGCCAGCGCAGCGGCGCGAAGAACCCGATACGATTTGGGGCCTCCCATAAAGGTGGACATTTCGATATTGATCGCCCCCGGACGAAATTCTGCCCCACGATCCGGGGTAGGGATAGGAGCCACCCCGGTGTCGGTGAATGCGGCAAAGGTCCGATTGACAAAGTTAAACGAGCTGGAACGCTTTTGTGCCTCGACTTCAAGGCGAGCCACATCGCGGCCCACCCTTGCTAAAATCCTTTCGGGCCCCTTTTCGTCCACCATGGTTTCCAAATGCTCAAGGGTTAGCCCAATTTTAGGTTTGAGCAGGGTTTTATCCAAAGGTTCGGGAAGGTAGCCCAATGCCACAAGGCCTCCCATCTCTTCGGATAAGAGGAACCTCGCTTTGAGCCTACCCAACTGGGCCACGGCAAGTTGGTTTTTTGCCTCGGACAAGGTCATACGCATTTTGCCGTTGAGCCCGATCGTTTCCTCAATGGCCCACCAAACGAGGTCTTTGCCCAGTTCTTTCTTGGTTCGTTCAAGTGCCTCAATCAACTTGTTGATTCGGCCAGCCTGAATCCCGGCATAAATGACCGTGAAATAGGCGCGGCGGATGGCATACTTGGTATCTTCGACCTCCTTGGTCAAAAGTGCTTGAGAGATCTCCAGCCCTTCATCGGCCTGTTTCTTTCGCACCGAAAGATCGGGCATTAATCGGGCGATTCCCCGAAGGCTATAAATCCCTGAATGGGCAGCCTCGGCCGCCCGTTGGCTTGCCTTGGCGGCTTGAATGCGAGGTTGGTATTCCATCGCCTCGGAAAGACACTTCTCAAGGGAGACCACTTTTGTTTTCAGCCCGCGACTGATTTCCTGTTCAATGGCCAAAAGGGTCGGTGCCGGCGGAGGCTTGTGCGTAAAAAAGTCCAACTGCCCTGGAATCGTCAACATCCAAAGTATCCAAGGCGACAAGGCCATTGCAATCTCCCGCAAAATTCAAAAAGACCGGGGTGCGACCCGTTTCCCAACCAAGCAACCAAACCAAATGCTACACCCCCTTTGACCTTGAGAATCCGTTTGCCTTCCTGTCCCCCTAAGGTTCTTTGAACAACCTTTGGGTTATAACGATTAGGTCGCCCTTGGGGGTCGGGAGATTCGCATCCATGGTTCGTTGCCACCCCCTAAAGAAAACCGGTAGTGGACCAAACCATTAAGATAAATTCAACGGATGCAAGAGGTAAAAAACCATGGCCAAGTTTGCCGTCATTCTCCCCGCCGCGGGTCAATCGAGCCGTTTTGGCGAAGGCGTAAAAAAACCATTTATCGCCCTTGATGGCCGCCCCGTGTGGCAACGAACGGCGGAGCGCTTTGCCAACCGGGACGATGTTGCCCAGGTTTTTTTGGTGATTTCCCCCGAGGATCGGGAAATGGTGGAAGAACGCCATCATGCCAACCTCCTGTTTTTAGGGGTCAAACTAGTAGAGGGTGGTTCGGAACGATTCGAGTCGGTTGCCAATGCTTTGGAGCTGGTGGAAGACGATGTCGCTTTTGTGGCGGTGCACGATGCGGTACGGCCCTGCGTCAAATCGACTGACATTGATCGGGTCTTTGCCATGGCAGAAAAATTTGGTGCCGCCCTTTTAGGTGTCCCCGTTTTGGATACCCTCAAAATGCTGGATGCGGACAATAAAGTAATCGAAACAGTGCCCCGCCGAGGGCTTTGGCAGGCGCAGACGCCTCAGGTGGCCCGGCGAGATTGGTTGGTGAAGGCTTACGCCAATCGGTTCACCCTAACCGAGGCAATCACCGACGATGCCCAACTCTTAGAAGCAGCCGGCTATCCCGTGGTGATGGTGGAGGGATCCCCCACCAATCTCAAGATCACCACCAAAGACGATCTAATTATCGCCGCAGCCATCTTGGAGGCGAAACTCGGCGAAAAAATGAAAAAACAATACCACCCTTTTGCGGACGATGAAGGGCAATGGTAGGGCCGGTGCCAAGGCGCCTCCCGCCCTAACTATTTGCGGACGAAGAAGAGAATGGTAGAGTCGGTTTCAACAGGAAAAAAGAAAGCTCTGCCAACGAAAAAAGGAGAACCCGACAAGCGCCGAGTTCTCCTTGATTTTTGATCGGTTTCTTTGAGAAACCTATCTTTCCACGGCAGAGGGGGAGCTTCCGCCGCCCGCCGCTTTTTTGCCCGAACCAGCACCAATGGGCGCCGGGGGAAGTTCTTTCTTTAGGTCGGTAACGGGCTTGGACTTGGTGTCTCCACCACAACCCAAGGCACAAAGTACACCGAAGGCAAGAAATCGTCGCATCAAAACCATGGATACTACTCCTTTTTCGGACCAAATCACCAAAACGAATGCCTAGTTACTCAAAGTACTTGAAGGATAGGCTTCCCCGTCAATCATACCGGACATTGCTTGAAGGACAAACCAATCGCTTCCCGCGCTGGTAGGATTTCGGACGCCGGAGTTCCCTTGACGAAGGGTGCGGACGGATCCATCCCCAAAGCCAAATTGAACAAGGCCGGTATGGCGACTGGAGAAATAGTTCCAGCCACCGTTGGTTGCGCCCGCGCCACCCGCCGGGGCCAAGCCGAATTTGGTACCCAAGGAGCCAACACCGATCCAAGTAGGCATGAACTCTCTTTTTACGCCCAAAACCGCGGTTCCACCCAAAAGTTCGCCAAAAGCCAAGGTGTTGGAAGAACCATCAGAGATGATGGAGGTTTTGTTCCTGGAACGATTCGTGTAAATGCCCACATACTTTTGCAGGTTTACTCCGGGTCCATCAGAGGGGGAGGCCGTATGAACCTTGTCACCCAAGGCCCCGGCAACGCCAACATAGCTGGTTTTGCCAAGGTCAAGGTCAGGGCGGGCACCGAAATAACCCAAGGTAACGGCGTTGGTTCCGGGAACCATGGGATCAGGCATAGCACCCAAGGATGGGCCATTAACCGTCTGGGAAGCCTGAGTGATCTCATCGGTGGGGCAAATCAGCTTTTTGATTTTGGTGTAGGCAAGGGACCAGTCCGGGTTTACGGTCCACCATCCCACACCTCTTACATCTACATTTTTGGAAAGGGAAAGACCCTTGTAAAGATTTTCTTCTTCAATGTAGGGAAGAAGGAAAACAATCAACCCAAAATGTTGGGCATCAAAAAAACCTGTTGATCCCAAGGCGGGGGAAGCACCCAATTGGCCCGGGGGCAGGACACCCGTGCTACTTTCGTAGTTGTGGGCGGCCAAGCCGAGCTGTTTGAGATTGTTGGAACAGGTCATCCTGTTGGCCGCTTCACGAACCTTTTGTACAGCGGGAAGCAGCAAACCGATAAGGACGGCGATGATGGCGATGACCACCAAGAGCTCGATAAGGGTAAACCCCTTACGATTGCGATTGTTAAACATGTAAACCTCCTAAAAACCCCTAGATGAAAGGGGGTTGCTATGAAAAATACAAGAGAGGCACGCTCTTAATCCTAACACAAAACTAAGAATCCGAAAAGGTGAAAAGAAGATTTGGCGAAAATTCTTGCGAATCGCCACCCAAAAAGTGGAAAAGGTCTTTGATTAAATAGAAAAACTGCGTATTTGTTCGATCCCGAGCCTTTTTTCCAGCTGCAAAATAGGATGCTCCGTTCCCAATTTCGCAGGTGTCTCGGCATCCCCCTTTCAAAACAAAGGGAAGGCCTATCGGCAAGGCAATCCAGCATTCGCCTTGTTCACTCCTTTTTTTTTTCCATCCTTTCGTGCCCTTTTGCCCCGGTCTTAGGGTATACTGAAGGCAGTTTCTAGGAGTCTTTGCCATGTTGTATTCGGTGCTACTTTTGTTCGGGATGGCTTTTCCCCAAGAGGACGGCGAAGTTTTGCAGCGCGGGGCCATCCACGAAGCCTTTGCTCAGCCGGTTTTGACCCGGGCAACGCCGGGACCATGGCTTGAACGCAAACCACCCAATGCCATCCGTGAAGTTCCTCCCGAGGAGAAACCAGAAGGGGAAAATGTCCGCTGGATTGGCGGCTATTGGAGAATGGACGAAGAGCGCGACGACTTTGTCTGGGTTAGCGGGTTTTGGAGGCAGATCCCCCCCGGCATGGATTGGATCTCGGGTAGTTTCAAAAAAGGGGAAGAGGGTTGGCGCTGGTATCCCGGGTTTTGGAAACAGATTGCCGTCCAACCCGATGAACCCGTCGAAGAAGCCCCACCCGCGATTCCCGAATTTGCCCCATCGGTCCCGGCCCCACAGCCCAACATGATATGGTCCCAAGGGTATTGGGTGTGGCGTGGTGGAGGCTATGGCTGGCGGCCCGGTTTTTGGATGGGGCATCGGCCCGGGTGGGTTTGGAATCCCACCTGTTGGACCTGCACCCCGGGGGGGTTTGTCCTCGTTCCTGGATATTGGGACTATGCCCTTGAATACCGTGGCTGTCTGTTTGGAACGGTTTATTATTCCCAACCGGTCTACCTTCGCCCCGGGTTTTATCACCGCCCTTTGTGGGTGATCCAAAGCAACCAACTTCCGGGCGGGCTGTTTGTCCGAACAGGCTATGGCAACTATTTTTATGGAGACTATTTCCGCCCCGCCTATGCCAATCAAGGATTTCAATTTTGGACCACGCCGGGCCGTTTCTATGGGCCGGATCCCATTTTCTCCTACTACCGAATGGAGCGGCATGACCCTTGGGCACAATCGGTTCGCCAATATGGCCGGGATCGGATGGTGGGGAAACCGGTGATTGCCCCCACTTTTGTGGCCGTAGCACCGGTCCTTCGGATTCCCACAAAACCGGGTGCGCCCGTGGCAATCGTTCCCATGGGTGTGGGTCAAGGCGACAAATGGGTGACCCAATCGCCCAAAAAACCACCTAGTTTGGTGAGCACCTACAAGGTGCCCCCTAGGCCGGAGGGACCAAAACCAACCAACCTAAAACCCTCCCCCAATCCGATCACCCTCGATAAGCCGACCCGCCCCGTCCCATCGAACAAAGTCCCCACGAACAAACCAGAGGCCTCGGATGCCAACCCGGTGACCCCGAAACCAAAACCTGAAGCAAAACCCGTAGCCCCTAAGCCCGTAGCCCCTAAACCCGTAGCACCTAAACCCGTAGCACCCGAGGCGACACCTATGGCGACCCCTGTGGCACCAAAACCCAAACCCCCTGTGCTGGATAAACCAGTGGCCAGGCCGGTGCTTGCCAACCCCCCGAAAAAAGATCCTCCCTCCGAAGGGAAGAGGCCCGATTCCAAGAAGCCTCGTGATGGGTGACGCGAGACCCTTGGTTCTTGGCCGGGATCAAGTTCGGGCGGTGGATGGGTGGGCAACCAAGAGCTTGGGGATACCGGGGATCTTGTTAATGGAAAATGCCGGCCGGGGGGTGGCCGAAGTGCTGGTGGCTTTGGAATCCCGACCCCCGAACAAGTCTGTGCTGGTGGTTTGCGGCCCGGGGAACAACGGGGGAGATGGGTTTGTCCTCGCCCGGCACCTTTCGGGTCATGGCTGGCCGGTGCGAGTTCTTTTGGCCGAGGGTGCCAAGCCTTATGGCGGCGACGCGGGCTTTCACCTAGAGATCCTCCACAAATGCCAGGTTGCCGTCCTGTCCATGGTAGGCGCTCACCTTGACAAGGAGATTGCCGAGGCCTCGTGGATCGTGGATGCCCTGTTTGGCACAGGGCTCACCCGGAAAATCGAAGGGGCCTTGGCCAAACTGGTCACCAAGATCAATCACTCGGGAAACCCGGTCCTTGCGGTCGATCTGCCCAGCGGGTTGGATGGGGACACCGGTTTGCCCCTTGGCCCCACAATCCGGGCGTTAAATACGGTTACCATGGTGTCAAAGCGGCCAGGCTTTTCCCATCCCGATTCGGCAGAATATACCGGCAAGGTTCATGTAACGGGGATCGGCCTGCCCGCTTGGCATTGGGGTCCTGCTGGTCCCGCCCTTTCCAAATGACCCGCAATTGGGACAATAGCAAAAGAAGGAACAACCTTCTTTTACCCAAAGGAGTTTTCAATGCTTCGCTTTTTTCGCATGGATAGGGTGCTAGCCGGTTTTGGCCTAGCACTTTTGGGAGGGTTCACGATGTCCGCTGACTTGCCTGCCCCGGGATCACCCGCCCCGGATTTTGAATTGGTTGCGGTTACCAAGGGGGGCAAAAAAGAGACCATTCGTCTCGCCGATTACCGGGACAAAAAGAATGTGGTTCTCGCTTTTTATCCCAAAGCCATGACCCCTGGCTGAACGGTTGAATGCAATGCGCTGAGCAAGGTGAACGAAAAGTTCGCCAAGCTGAACACGGTCGTGTTCGGCATCAGCACCGACAAAGCGGAGACCCAAAACAAGTTCATCGTCAAAGAAAGCCTGGAGATTCCGCTTCTTGCCGACCCGGACAAAAAGGTGGCGACCTTATTGGGAGCGATCAGCGCCCGGGGATTTGCCAATCGCTACACCTATGTCATCGACAAGCAGGGGAAAATCGCCAAGGTTTACACGAAAGTTAGCCCGGCAACCCATGCGGAAGAGGTGTTAGGATTTATTGAAAAGGAATTGAAATAGTTCTGTTTGGGGGTCGGGTAGACGATTTTCCGATCCCCCTTTTTGTCTTCTGGGCCCTTGTCTTCTGGGTGCCAAGCTTCTGGGTGCCAAGCTTCTGGGTGCCAAGCTTCTGGGTGCCAAGCTTCTGGGTGCCAAGCTTCTGGGTGCCAAGCTTCTGGGTGCCAAGCTTATGGGTACCAAGTCATTTGCACCGACTTTAAGAATCCCGGTTTGCCTTTGGCATCGGTTTTGTTTTCCCAACGAGTGAGCAACACCTCTGCGGTGGCTTGGAGCGGAACCGGGCCACCTCGGGCCAAGAGACCCATCTGATTGGCATCCAGCAACACTCGAATGGTCTCGCGCCTTGGGGGCTGACCCGACTG